>JAEOUI010000091.1 GCA_016839425.1 Promethearchaeota archaeon | reverse complement strand
TTATCGTGCTAAAATAAGGAAATAAATGATGTTAAAATCAATTATTCACTGTTCTAACCTCTTTTTTAATCTTTTTAATTTTATTGCGTATTCTTGATTGTAAATCGTTTGATATCTCGAATAAGCGCCTTTAAGAATGTATTCTAATTGTTCAATCATTATTTTAGAATCTACTATTTCAGAAATAAAATTTTTCGGATTGTATAAAGTGTCTTGTGTAGCAGATACCCTAATGAATTTACTGCATTCTTTAATCAATTCTGCTAATTCTTCCATTGCTACAACTATTTGAAGTTCTGTACTGTATTTATCAATCAATTTAGTCATTGTCTCGTTTGATAGCATTTTTCACACATCTTATTTTATAGTTTTTCTTAAACTTATTTTTTATATTTATTTTTAATTCTTGTTCTTGATTAAAAATTCCGCAATACCACGGATTTCTAAAATTATTACAAGTATAAGAGTTTAAACGATAATTTTCGCATTCCTTTTTATATTTACATTTCATTTTACATACTTCGCATTTATATTTTTCATAACTTCAATAATTACACCTAAAAATCGATGTTCAAATCATCAAAACAATTTCTATAAACTTCAAAAAGGTAATGAACGGGTAAGAAATCAACCCCTTTATACTCAAGCAATAGCTTTTTTATTTCTAAAATGAAATTTTGTGTAATATCGTCTTGTAATTCAAGAATTTTTCTTAATTCTTTCTTTAATTGTTCAAATTCGACATTTCGTTTATCTAATCGATGTTTTTCTTTTTTTACTTGATTAGTTAGTACATCTACTAAATTATTTAAATCTCTTATTTCAAGATTTAGCGAATTAGTAATCCTTCCAAGTTCTTTTATTTTTTCGTCTTTTATGTTAACGATTGTCATTTACACAACACCTCTTTACTTGTTTAACCTCACTTCTTTAATTAACTTGTTGTTTTTTGCTTCTATAAGAAATTTATTAACACGATTAAAATCGTTAGTATCAAATTGGATGTGAAATATTGTTCCGTCAAAATTAATAACAATAAACTCGTTCGTGTTAAAATCCTTCTCGATTAATGATTGTATGTGTTTCGAACGATTCAAACATCGCTGTTCGATTTGAACATCAAATTTTTCTGATATGTTATCGTCAAGAGAAATAGAAATGATTTTTGTCGTGTTATTTCACCTTCTTTTTTTCGTTTATGCTAAAGCAATTACATAAGAATCTTGTTGGATGATGTAAATAATCGAAGTAGAATAAATGTTCTCTACAATAATCATACCAGTACTCAAATTCTGTTAGATTATTACAATTTCTACAACATTCAAAATTTTCGAAATAAATTAAAAATTCAGAACCTTCCACTTGTCTAAAATCAAATTTCTCGTTTACCTTCTCTAAAAAACAAGATAAAAGAGCGTCCATTCCTGGTTCTATGTTTTCTTGCTTGATTTCGCTCATTTTCATTGTTTAAACACCTCTAATAGTACCATTCCGTAAATATGTCGTAATCAATTTCAATATGTCCTTGTTCAAACCTTCTAAACGCAATTAACAAGATATTCCTTCCTGAATGAGATAATCCAGTCCTTCTACTCATATTAACATCTATTCGTGGATAAACCTCGAAACATTTTAAATAAAAATCGTTAACTCCAAACGAATTTAACATATTCGTTAACGCAATTGAATAATTAGATGCTCTTGACTCGTTCACTTCAATTTGATGTGAAAATTTTTCTAAACTACTAATAAGAACATCATTTATGTCTTTTCGAACAAATTTCCAACATCGTTTAATTATTTCGTTAATTTTCTCAATCAAATGAGCATCATCTTTAACAATTTCTTTACTATATAAAGTCATTTAATTAACCTCAATTAATTTTCTCTGTTGTTCTTTAAAATCTTGAAAATCAGTACAATATTTATAACTCCCGCCATAAGTACACATCCCGTTTATTAAATAATCGCATTGTCTACAAGGGCTTTTATCCAATAATTCAGACATTTTAAGTTCAAAATCAGTTGCGAATTGAATTTCTTTTTTAGCTATTAATTTATTTCCTTCACCAAATAAACTTTTAAGTGAAGGGATTGGCTCGTAATAGCCTATTTCCTTTCGGTGCTGTTCATTCCATTTAGTCATAAACTTTTGATTAAAGGACATCGTTTTATTACATCGTAAATGCTTAAGAGTGTTCATATTTTATCATACCTCAATTTTTAATTTTTATAAATTTTAATAATTTTATTAATTTTAATAAAATCAATATTCATTTATAAATTTATGTTATTAAATAATTTATTATATTTTATCGAACAATCGTTTTTCTCTAACATATCAGGAAATAAAATTCGAATTGGACATATGCGACATCCTGAATGCTTAATATTCATTCCGTATTTATGTAAAATCTTTTCAAATAAAATATCGTAAAAATTTCTCGAATATCTACGATTTCCTATTATTAAATCTCGATATGGATAAGCCTTAAAAACATTTTGTTCTTTATGAAATCTAACATAAGTATTTCTTATTTTTAATTCTAATAAGCGCAATTGTCTATTTCTCGATTCATAAGGAGTTATTGAACTAATTATGATATTATCGTCAAGCAAATAATCGTTATTCCATTTTTGTTTTCTTGTATTTTTCAAAATCTTACAACAAGAAAAATATTTTCTATAATTCTCAATATCGTTTCTCGCTAATCCTATATTTCTAAACGATTGTTTCATAACTTCGCTCATTTTATATTTCTGTAAATTAGGTTGTTTCAAAATCAACGAATAATCAGTAATTTCAACTACTTTCTGAATATTTTCAAGACATTCTTTAAATTGTAGTTTAGTATCGTTATGAATTAAAAATAGTTTTTTAAATGCTAATTCGTGAAATAATAATGCTGTTGCTGTAGAATTGTACCCGCCAGATATTTCAATGTAAATATGCTTGAAATTTCTAATTTCAGTTAAAAACTGTTCTGATAAAAAATTTTGTTCAGGTAATAACCCCTTATCAGGACAGAAATTTTTATTATTCGTTGTCGTACACTCCCGAAACTATGAATTGTATCATTTTTGCGTTATTTTTAACCATTTCGTTAAAATCATCGTTCTGTAAATGAAAAGCTGTCGTGGAAAGGTCTTTATTTATCCACCTTTTATCGTAAACGCCGTGTTTTTTCTTGTCAAATACGAGCATTTGATTTAACGGCATTTTTCGATTAAAAGCTTCAAGAAAACCTACCTGTCGATGTTGTTTTTTATCGTCAAAAAATTGTTGTTTAAATTCAATTAACGATGTGTATTTCTGTAGTTTTCCAAAACCCTTCATTTTAAAACTTACTTCGTTGTATTCCTTACAATCGCATTTTTCCATCGTACATTTTCCTTTATCATCGTGCTTTTCCTTAGAATGATTACAATTACATTTATTAATAGTGTAAAATGCGTATTCTTTACATCCTAAGGCTTGAAATTCAGTGAAATCAAATTCAGATTTCAATCCGCCAAGTTCATTACTGTACTCGTGTATTTCCTTATCTACTGTAGAATCGGTATCGCAATACCAGCAATGTTTTACTTCGTTAATTATTTCCCATATTTTAAATCGTGCTCTTGCTGTTATGAGCATTGCGAATATGATGTTTGTTTTTAAAAAATTGTTAACTTCTAAATCCCTTCTAATATAAACAATATCGTTATCGTAAGTTTCTTTCACTTCAATCTTTAATAATTCCTGGTCTGTTAACTCAGAAAGATTACAATTTAAAATTTCTACGATTTCCTTTTCTTTAGACTCGCCAAACTTGCCATATAATCCATTCATTTTAAGTTTTGAATGTTCTCGCTTGAATCCTTCACTATTTTTCTTTTGTTCGTACGCTCTTGATATGTATTCGTCAAATATTTTTGCGTACCCCGAACAAGACCATAACGATAAAATTCTAACTTTTTGTTTTAATTGTAGCAATTTCTCTATTTCAAATCTAAAAAGAAAGCATTTTTTAACCCCGTTCGCAAATATAATCTTACTCGTTCCTTCTATATGACTCGGAACTAATGGATATCGTTGATTTTCTTCTACTTCACAAATAGCGCCGAAAAATAAATCGTTTTCGTTCCAATTTAACCAACATTTATCTTGTGAGTCGCATTTTGATTCTTTATAAGGAGCGAGTGGAAAAAACTTATCAAACATTGCCCAGGGATATTCACTATTAACATCGTTATAACTTCCTTCTTTACAAACATCGAATCGAAATACCTCAACCCTTCCGCCAAAAAAGAAACATTTCAGTCTATTTTCTATGTAATCTTGATTTCTGTCATAAATCATAGAGTAAAATTGTTTTCCATATTTTCTTACATTAATAAAATGAAATTCTTTCTTGTTCAGGCTTGAAATCGTAAGAGGTAATTTATCTATTATCGTACGATATCGATACAATTCAAATTCGTTAACTATTAATTCTCTTAACGCTACTTCTAATATTTCTATATCTCGATAACAATAATCGATATATTCTTGCGTTATCGTTTCAGAGAAATAATCTTGCTCCATTTTTTCGAATCCTAACGATTTTCCTAACGATTTTATTGAAGTTGGAAATATGCTGATTGAATTTCTAATGTCTAATATCGTATTTCGTGCCTTCCTTCCATCCTTTCTTAAAACTGTTCGATATATTTTAAATTGAATTATCCTACTTCCATTTTTAACGATTTTATAGTCGGCGTCTTTCGGAAGTAATTTAAATAAAAAAGCAATGTCAAAATTGACATTGTGAAAATATAATCTACAAGCCTTTCGTTTTGTTCCTAATTTTTTAATGAATTCAATCATTTCCTTATCTGATTGTTCTAAATTAAAAAAGAATTTCTCTTGCGTTCCAATATCCTTAAAACAACAAAATCGAGCGTGCAGTAAATAATTGTCATCTTTTTCGTAATCAAAAGGAGTAGTTTCAAAATCGCCTATGACAACTTTCAAATTATTTAACCTCTTTTAGCACTTTCATATTATTAGCATTACAATAAGGACAAGTGTAGGTTTCATAAATAATTCGATTGTATAGAACATTATCAGATTTCAAGCAAACTACTTGGCTTTCTTTTAAAAACCTTCCACATCCAGAACAAAAATACAATTTTTTACCTTCCTTCACCAATCCTAAACACCTCAACATCAATGTAATTAATCTCTACTATAGCAGAGCCATAATTACTCACTTCGTCAATCCAATCGTACATCAAGTCGATATCAGCTTCATAAAGTTCAAGTAAAGTTCTACTTCTTGAAATCCCTATCGTTTTCGTAATCCAAGCGTTTGAAACAATCGTATTCCCTACTGAATCAACCAAATCGTAATTTATCTTTAAATTAACGGCTTGAAATGTAAACTTATAAGGGTCTAATCGATTTAAATATCGTGCTTGAGTAAGAGAAGCTACAAAACTTTTCAAGCTTCCGCTTAAATCGTGTTCGCTTCCTTGAGAAGCATTTTTAATCGTTAATTTTTGCTGTAATTCCTTAGTAGGCGTAGGTGGTTTACCAATGTTTATTTTTCGTGCCGATATTATTCCTACTTTTCTATACTTTCTCTGTAAATACTTGATTTCTTTATCTTGAGAAAAATTGATAGGATTTACGCTCCTTCTATATGAACCTTCAAACGATTTAAACTTTTTTTCTGAAGTAGGATTTTTAATGTTTTTTCCATATTCACGAATAGACCCGTCAAAAAACTGATTATACTTGTTTAAAAAATCATCGTATTGTTTTTGTTGTTTTGCGCTGTCAAAATCGTTTTGAAACTGCTCTATTGAAATATTTTTACTCGACAACATCAAGTTTAAATCTTTCGTGAATTCTAAAGTTGTCTTTTGATAATCAGTTATTTTTAACACCTCATTTTCTCTAATTTACATTTTTTAGAACAAAATAGAAATCTCTGATTAGTAGCAACATTACAAAACGAAATTGGTTCATTAATTATCCTATTTCCACAATTATGACAAGCAGAATAACTTTTAACTTCTTTATTCTTAATATTTTTAAAATAAATCATATTTTCGCTCGCTTTTTTCAAATACTCGTCAACTAAATAACACGAAAACATTTCCAACCCTTTTTCTATTAATCTCGAACAAAATAAAGATTTATTTTTTACTTTATGAATAGTTTCGTTAAATCCTGACGGAAAAAATATTGTTCTCGATTTTTTCTTTATTCCGTCTTGAAACGGAAGCAATGAAAATGGCTTTTTATTAAAGCAGATTAATCCTTGATAAAACAGCGTTCTTAACGCTTCTGAAAAATTAATAAAATATTCTTTTTCTTGAAACAACTTGATTTTATCGATTATTTCTACTGGTAAATAAGCGTTAATAAATTGTCTCTTATCTGGTTTAATCAATTTATCCATTTTCGCTTTACTCATAAAAACTCAACCTCTTATGAATTCTCTTGTCTTGAAAAGTTTTTCCATACTGATTATCAAGCTGTATTTTAAAGAAATCGTGAATTTCTTTTACAAATTTATTAGCTTCTAATTTCAAACAATCAGGTTTTCTTTTATCTTTCTGTTCATCGTACCCCTTACAAAATCCAAGAGTAAACTTATCGCATTTCTTACAAATCTCACATATCATTTTTATAAACCTCGATTTCTCTTTCTAATTTCTCTATATTAACCTTTTGAATAAAAAAATCTAATTTAACTTGTTGTTGTCGCTTTTCTCTAATTTCCTTAATTTTTTCGTATAATTTCATAAATTCATTAGCAGATAAACAACATTCGATGATTTCAAAACATTCTTTTACCGTTTTTAAATCGTATTCGGCATTATCAGCAAGAGATAAAAACCTCTTGATTAATTTTTGAAACTTCATTATTAAAATCATTAAAAACAATCAAAAAAGAAAAAGAAAGGCAAAAATAAGCCTTATAAAATAAAAAATTTAAGTGCTGTTGCGTCAAAACCCTGAGCTTTAAAAGCTACTCGTTTAATTCCTACAAGCTTATTAAGAACTGAATCCAATTTAATTTCACTCTTATCTTTAGCTTTAGAAAGTTTTATAGCGCATTCTAAAATGGAGCGTTGTAATGCTAAAGAACTCGCAGATAATTGATAAGTAGTCAATCCGTCCCGAATTTCCATAACATAAATGCAAACCTTTTTCCCATCCTTCTCAACTTCCTTAGCTTCTGGTAAGGTTTGAATCATTACCTTTCGAACAGTTGTAAAATCATCGTCAGGAATTAAATTGTATTTTTCCAAAATTCCTAATTTCGTTGTAGAAAAAATTTCGTCAAGGTTATGATTATCTAACCAATTAGGTGTTTTAGTTGTGTCTATTGTCTGTTTTGATTCAGTTTTTTTAGTATTAGTCATTTATATCAACTCTAATATGTGTATAAAATTGTTTTCATTTCATATCGAACAATTTTCGTTAGATAATTCTTATTTATTTTCCTTCTTTATAAACACTCTATTTAGAACAAGCAACATACTATATAGAATTAACAATTAATCCTGAAACTTTTCGTTCTCTTTAACTATTTGTTTAAGATATTTATTATATTTTGTTGTAGAAAAGAATAGACTTAAATTAGTTTCTAAATCATCGTAATTTTCGGAAAATTTAACTATTTCTTGTAGTAATTTTCGGTCATTACTCATAAGTACAATTTGTTTAGTATCATACTTGTCGTAAAGACATTCGTCAACCTTGTTTACAGAAAAGTTAAAATAATTACCATCCAAGTCAGTACAATTCATAACTACTCGTTTTTCGTCTTTCATAAATGTAGGTTTAATTTCGTATTCGCACATTTCCCTAAGTTCCTTACTTGCCATCGTATAATACTGTACTGTAATGACAATATCAATATTAGCTTTTCGAGAAGCTGAAGCCACTATTTTTTCAAATTGTTTTAAGTTATCTAAACTTTTCAAATCGTCAAGAAATAAAAGAGTATAAATATTATTTTTAATGTTTTTTTCAAATTTAGAGTAAGGAAAAACGCCAAAAGGAGTATATGTAAAATTTTCAATTTCGGTTAAGTGTAAGTTTCCAAAAACTTCAAATTTTAATTTTTTTCTCTTACAATCGTCAACAAAAATGTAAGCTAAGCAAGTTCCTGAAAGAGTCTTTCCCGTACCAGTATTTCCTATGAATAAATACTTAGTCAATTACCTTCCACTCCTTCTATTAAAAAACCTTCCATTACCACGAATATCATCCATTAGAAATTCATCCCTTCCACTGAAACTATTTAACTGAATCATCTTAGAAACCTTATCTGCCATATCAATTATTTCCTTCGCATTTTTTCTATTTATATCTTTTAAATGTTTCTCTAATTCAATTATATATTTCTCAAAAATTTTTAATGGTTTTAATTTAGAATACGCAACTAATTGTTTATGAGTAAATTGAGTAGTATTAACCAACGATTGAACAAGTATTACAACCGCTTGACCTAAATCTTTATCAATTGTATAATTTTCCTTGTTTTGATTGTTCTTTCCAAAATTATATTCTAAATATTCTTTAATATCCATCAGAACACCTCAATATCCCATTAGTATGCCATAGCTTACAATCCAGGTAATCAAAACAGCAACACCTATTACAAGCAAGTAGGAAATTACATCTATAAATCGAAATTTTCGCTTATCGTCAAAAACCGTTCTTGCTGTTTGAGAATCAAGATAAGTGTTCATATCAGCTGGAGTATATGCCCGTTCTACAAGCTTATCGTTTTCCATCCTAAATTCCTGGTCTACTGAATAACCATAAAATTTTAATCCTTCAACATTTTGTTCTTGTTCCATTTCCTTAATTTTCTTTTCTATATCTGATTGAAGTTCAAATTCTACAGAGAAATTAAAGTCCAGAAATACACAATAAACGGGTTTTGAATTGTAATAACTATGAACCTTTCTCAACGAAAAAACTCTTTTTTCATAAACAAAATACTCATCCATCGATGTGTCTTTTTTCATAAACCAGTTTTTCGATGTTCTTGAAGTATAAATAATAATATATCTTTTAACTTCAATGTCTACTTCTTGCTCCAATCGTTCTTTTATTTTCATTTTTTAACCTCTATTATATAATTGGTATTATTTTCTTAGGAATTCCACACGCATTAATTATCCATTGCACAGGTTGACTTAATGTTTTATACGAATTTGCTATTTGTTCTTGTCTATTACTCCATCCCTTAGATTTTACATACAAATACTTTCCGTAAAGCAAATAAAGAATCAATATATACGAACTTACATACAATAAAATTATAAACAAGTTCGTTATAAACCAGAACAATATGCTATAGAAAAAATCAAACATTTGCGATAAAATTGTATCTATTGTATTTATTATCAAATCTAAATCAGCTAAACCAAGCGTTAACCACCATACAAAAGTGCCTAAAACTATTGAAATTAATAATGCGATAATATCAAGAAATATAGGCATTGCTATAGTTAAAAACCACGATAAAAATTGCGGAATTATAGTGTAAACTAATAAATATATTGCATATAATAACCACATTCCGCCTAATAAAATATATTTAACAACATAATTCCAGAAGCTAACGGCGACAACACCTAAAATCAAGTACATTACAATGAAATTAATCGCTAAAATAGCGCAATAAACGATTGCGTTAAAAGGCATTAAAAAAATCCAATTCAACAAAAAAAATAATCCGTCTCTCAACCAATTCCATTCGCCAAATACACCCCAATTAGGCATATTTCTCGTTTCAATCCAAAACAATTGGTAATATGCTTTTTCTGTAGTAGCTCCTAAAATAGGAAAGGAAAAAGATAAAGTAGCGTTCTCGCCTACTTCAAGAGACTCGTAAGAAATCGTGGTTATTCCAACGCTCGCATACTCCCAATAGCTTCCTGACGGAACTAAATTAGGAATTCCAAGCTTTATTATTTCAGAAAACAACGGAAAATCTATAAAAGCTTCATAAGAATTAATATTATCGTAAACTATGCGAAAACCTTTCATATCGTTGTAATTATAATCGTTATAATTATACAAATTACATCCAACACCGACGCCGTCAATATCGCCATAAGGAATGCCCGAAGCATCGTAATAGTATGTAATTTTATAAAAATCTGCGTAAAAATCAACAAATCCCGTTGTAGGTGTAGTAGCTAAAGCAGTATACTCGTAAAAATTTAAATCATTATTTACATACAATCTAATGCGGAAATTAAAATAATCGCTTGAATCCTTAAATATATCAATATGATATTCCAAATTTTCTAAATCATCATCGAGATTTAAATCGTATTCAAATAAAGAAACTACAACATATAAAGGTTGATATCCAAGGAATATTTTTATCTTGTTTTTATCAATCATCAATCTAACAAAATAATATCCAACCCCGTCCTGGATTCTCGAATTATAATAAATAAAAGCTCCATCAACTATAATCTCGTTTTTACCTTCATAATCGCTAATAACATTATCAGAAAAACTTAAAGCGTCAATATAAAATTCAAGAGTTTGACTTGACGGACTATAAATTACAGCTTGAGTAATATTATAATCAATAGAACTATAAAACTCGTTATCATCGTACCAAGTGAAGCCTTGAATTATATTTGTATAAATTCCAAATCTAAAAGTTTCTGTTTCTAAATTTGCTTCAAGAACAAAATAATACCAGGTCAACGGGTCTATTTCGCATATTGTTGTAGAACTTTTAAGATTTTTTATATAAGCGTTATTCACATAAATTCCAAACACATAATTAAAAAAATATGGTGCAGTAGCAAAACAATCAACTCGTTCATTATACTCATAAAATCCTATATTGAAAATATTGCTTGAATCAGAAATGTAAAACCAACCCTCCAAACCCGTTAGGTTTTCGCTTGATTCATAATATACTCCACTTGATAAAGAAGGGCTTCCCGCATTATCATCAATTTTTAACACATTTTTATGCCCGTCCAATTCACTTACTCTATTTATAGAACTCGTAGTATAGCCTTGAACATATTTTAAAGAATCGTCATTAGTATAATTTATAGTTGTATATGCTTCACTTGAATAAAAATTATCATCTAAAGTATATCCAAAAGAATCGCACATAAAAGCTCCTTCTGTTGTTGTTGCTGTAGTCAATTTTACATAATCAATATCTACATTGCTATCAAAAGAACCCGATTTACAAGAAGCTTCATTTAAATATATTGAATAATCATAATCGTTCTCTATAATGATTTGAATTTGATACCAAGTATTTATTGCAATTGTACCCGTTCCATCGTTAATATTATCGTCAATATTTATTTCAAACGCTTTTGTATCATCAGAACTGTAAAACCCGAACGGATACATTATTGAAGTCGTAGTTTTCATAAATTTACATTCAAATATCTCTCTCGTACATATTGTAAATAACTCAGGTAAATCTATGTATAATTCAGGTTGAAAAGTAGAACTCGTATCGTTTAACACTAAAACGCTATTCCTTCCACTCACTCCATCGAGAAAACCTATTGATGTGTTGTAATATATATTATAATCAAAAACGGGAGTATTATCTAAATCGTTTATTACTTCTTGACCGTAGGCATTGAGATTATTGCTTATTTCATAATCAGAATCCCAAGAATAGCCAATAGCGTCAACATATAGCGTTTGACCTACCATTGCCTCAAACGATGTTCTCGATATTGAATCTGCAGTCGAATAGAAATCAGCGTTATTTGCTTGTAAATATCCGTTTACCCAAAAATTAAATAAATCCGTCATACAATCAAACTCAATCTTAAAATGATACCAAGTTTGCAAATTCATCAATATTCCATTCGTATTCGATACACCATCGTACCAATAGGCTTTATTTTGACTTGCTTTATATCCAACGATAATTTTAGTACTACTTCCTTGTCGTAAATTAAACGATATCGTTATATCCTCTTCAAGATAAACCCATAATTCAACAGTTCCAGCTGTTTGCGGCTCTATATCATCATCTTGAACATTTATCGTGCCAGTTGTAGCAGTGCAATTCATTACCTCTTTATGTGCATCAACTTCATCAACAATAGAAACGATACCATTACTCAATTGGTCTACATAAGAAATCTCTAAATCTGTATTTTCAATTTCATTTTCAAAACTATATGTTGCATAATAATATCCTTCGCTTCCAGTGCTATAATTATCAAAATTCCAAGGGTTACCTAAATAAAGTCCTGAATCTAAATTATCGTAAGTATCGTTAAAATCATAATTTCCATCGTAATAACTCGTTTCATTATTCCACGAGTTATTAGCAAAATCAAAAGCGTATTGTTGATGTAAATACTCAAAATCTTGAGTAGAATCAATATCTAATAAATCAGCTTCATTTATTCCTTGTTCTGTTCGCAATCGAGAATCTGAAGTATAATATCTCTGATTATTTTCACTTGAAGCGTCTTGATTAACTATATAATAAGGGTCATTAACAGTAAAATCATATAGTATAAAATTCTTATGAATTACTGACTCAGCAAAAACGCTCGAACTTAAAGATATCAACAAAATTACAACTAATCCTAATAGCAAGAATCGTTTATTTATTTTTTTCATTTTACATTCACTTCCCTTTCAGTAGCTAAAGAAATAGCAAATAATATTAACCAAACCAAGAAAAAATTAATCGTAAAAAACAATGCTGTTTCAGACCCACTTGGAGCGTAATACTTATATATAAAAAATGGAAAATTAAACTCAAATATCAAATCAAAAAACCCTAAACCGCTCATAAACCAAATAAAAACTACTATTAAAACTAAATAGCGTAAAGTCGCTTTTTGTAATCCTAAATTAAAAAAACCTAAGGTACAAAAATAAGCTCCAAAAATAATTGAATTACAAATTGTATAAACAAAATTCGAATTCATTTCACCCCATCTTATGTGAATTCGAATTACTCCCGTAATTAAAAATATAATGCCAACAATTACTAAAGCTAAAAGAAAATAAAATCTCAATTCTGATTTCAAATGTGAATAATCAGCATACCTAAGCTTATCTACTTTAGCTTTTATTTTACTCATTAAAAACTCACATCATTAGTTTTTTGTAATGGCTCATCAAACGATATTATATCTTTATGCTTACCTTCTCGCCACTTTTGATAATATATTCCAAGACAAAATATAAGTGGAAAAACTAATGTCCAAGAAGCATAAACTAATATTTTTTTAACAATTATCAAGGCGTTTCGAGTTCTATTTTTCATTCTTTTTCA
Source organism: Promethearchaeota archaeon (assembly GCA_016839425.1). The sequence goes on along the minus strand of JAEOUI010000091.1, from coordinate 281 downwards.
TACCTGAACAAATTTTTAATTTAAAATATTATAGTTCTATACTTGAGTATATTTAATATAATAGTATATTTAAATGTAATGAATGAACCTTCATTCACTCTATATCTCTATGTATATAGATATTACATCGTAAATTATATCTTATTTTATTATATCTATAACGCCTATACTCCTATTATATACTCTATGTCTAAGGTGTTATACATAAGAGAGTACTAACAAAAATTCTTTATTATAATATGAGTATAAGCCTTGAAAGTAGTGTGGGCACCTACTTTTTT
>JAEOUI010000523.1 GCA_016839425.1 Promethearchaeota archaeon | reverse complement strand
TATTTCCCTCATAAAAATAGCTTGAATCTGTGTCGTATGGTCCATCTTCATCGTAAAAATCAAGGATATCAAGGGCATTTTGATAATTACTTGAGATATCCGTGGCGATTACTCCTATTGTAAAAAAAATTCCTAAAGATCCAAGAACTAAAGTTGAGATCAAGATAATACTTATTTTTTTCTTTCTTAAAATTGAAATTCACCTGTTCTAATCGATTTCTATTGGGTTTTGGCTTGTCTTGAAATTCAACTTTTTAAGAATAGAAAACTAAATATTTATGTGATAAATTCATATTTAAGATTTTTGATCGTTGAATTTAAATTCAATCCCCTTGCCTATCAAATTAATATCTATTAAACAATTTTTCAGTTTCAAACCTTTTAAGAACAAATATATGACTATTACAATAAAAAAAAAATAGAAAGGAAAAAAGATAATTGAGTTAATGAATTAAATGCCCTTTTTAATGGTTTCTGCTAACAAATCTTCATTTAGCTCGTTGGCTAAATCGAAGCCCGTGTCTAAAACCATTTTAACGGAATTGTAGAATAATTCACTCATGACTTTCTCCTCCTCGGTATCATGAATGATCAATTCATCAAACATTTTTTTTAACTCTGAATCTTTTATACCTTGCTTGCGTTTTACTTTTTTTTCTAATAAATTTTCCATGGTTTCTACCTCCAAATTTATTATTTTTTCTTTTTTCCTTTAATGTTGTATCAAAAATCTGGATCCGTTCGTAACGTATCGATTATGTTTACAATATCTTCAGCAAGTTCGTATCGCTTATCTCGGTTTTTATCTCTCGTCAGCTTCATGTCGCAATTAATAGGATTTCCCACTTTGACTTTTAAACCCTTTGCTTTAATTGCGCCAAATAATTTCGTTTCGGTACCATAGACCGCCAACGGTATGAGTGGTGCTTTACCAAGAGCAGCAAATTTGATGATACTTGCTATTGACTTTACTTGTATGTCACGTTCAAATTTAGCTTCAGGAGTCATTGCCACCAAATCTCCGACTTCATTCAGGATCTTGAAAACATTATCTATCGGCTCCGTATCATCCTTACTAGTGGTGCTTCGGAACATGCCAAGCGTTTTCAGAAGGGGTCCTGCGACCGCATGCTTCATGAGTTTTGGATCTACCATAAAATGCACTTTTCTTCCCGTAACTTGGCTGATGACGATCATATCTCTCAGCGAATTTTTACTTATTGTTACTAAAAGAGCTTTTCCAATATACGGAATGTTCTCTTTTCCTTCAATTTCTAAGTTGGAGAAGGCTTTTAACGCCAAGCCCCCTATGCCTTTAACAGCAGCATAGAGCAAATCTCCTGCAAGAACCATTCGACTATCCTTCTTTTCTTCCTTTTCTTCAGTGGCTAACGGAATTTCTACCATTTTTTTTTCCTCCTATTATAGCTTGTATATAAAATCATTGACTTGTTCCATCTTTTTTTCGTAATACTCCTTGAGATCCTTCTCGTTTACGAAAGATGGAATTACTTTTTCAAGATAAACATCAAATAACGTGGATAAACGAGCTTGATGCTTGACGGTCTCGATAACTTCTTCACTAAAATCACCAAATTGTTTTAGTATCTTTTTCATGAATTCTGACAGTTAAAACACCTCCCATTTACCACATCTTGAGCCCCATCGGGCAATTACTTTATTCTCATCTGAGGGAAGCTTGACTTGGACGATTTCGCAATTATTTGGACAATCATCACAATGAAATGAAGACGTTTTGAACTCGAGGTCGGATACATCAAGACCCCTAAATAACGTCTCTGTTTCGTTATCAACGTAATGATCCCTGACGAGAATGGCCATTCCTAAAGCACCCATCAGGACGTTATACTTTGGAACGACTACTTTACAATTTAAATAACGCTCGAAAGCTTCTACAATTCCTTGATTGTATGAAACACCCCCTTGAAAGACTACGGGCTCTTCCAAATCCTTGCCCTCCGTGAGGTTGTTTAAATAATTTCTTACTAGTGAATCACATAAACCTGCGATGATATCTTCTTTAGAATGTCCTGCATTTTGCTTGTGAATCATGTCGGATTCAGCGAAAACAGTACATCGTCCAGCAATCGAAACAGGTTTTTTAGATTTTACTGCATAACTCCCAAATTCTTCAATGGGAATGCCTAACCGTGATGCTTGATGATCGAGAAAAGAACCCGTTCCCGCAGCACACACGGAATTCACC
>JAEOUI010000522.1 GCA_016839425.1 Promethearchaeota archaeon | reverse complement strand
TCTTTGATACCCAGAAATCAATATTTTCGAACGATTCTTTATTGGCCACGTTAAATATTACTAATGCGCCTAACGCATGCACAAAATAATACTCATTAGCAAATAGAGTGCTCTCTTGACCACCAATGTCCCAGAAATAGAGCTTAAAACCCTTTGCTTGAATATCTTCTCGTATCGCTTGGTCGATATCTAAATTATCAATTATTGCCCTTAAATCAATTTCTTTTATCAAGAAATTTGCACCCACGGTTTGTTGGTACTCATCACGGAAGATTCCATCAACATACCGTGCTAACCAACTTGATTTTCCAACAGCGGGATTACCAATTAATATCACTTTACCTGAATAACTCATAAATAAACCACCCTAGATCTTCTAAATACATGAAAGTTTTGACTTTTAAATTTATTTTATTCACCATGAGATATATAACCAATCTGATCATTTAGAATATGTTCTGTTTGATCTCTTTTTCTCCATTTTCCTATACAATTTTATCATAAAAGATTAACCAATTATTATATTTGTTAAATAAACTAATGGAAGGCCTCTTGACCTTCCTCAGATTCAATATTCGATGCTTGAGAGCTAGATTTCTTAGTTGTTAACTGCGCTTGCTTGCATTCGGAAGTGATGTAATGACGGAATAAATGCTCATATCCAAGAATTTGCTTGTTTTTACCATTTTCAAGCCAAAGTCCTGATGTATATTCGGGGGCATCTCTTACTTGATCTAAAGTGGTTAATAGAAAATCATTATCGGTTATCAATAATCCAAAGGGAATTACATTATCTCCTTGAATGGAATGGACATTAATTCCTGCCTTAAGCAAATTCTTTATGTCTTCTAACACTTCGATGTCTCTCTCAGGAAATTTGAGAGCAATTACAATTTGGATGGAATCGTTAGCGAATTTTTTATTCCATAATTCCTTTAAAATCCATTCATGGCCACCAAACTCATCCATCAATAAATCTGGAGTGATAATGAAATAAATCCTCTTATCAGCATCAGTCAATAGAGTCCTAATTTTTTTACGAATTTTATCTTTCGAGGAAATAGACCACACTCTAGGTTCTGAATCTTCCTTTTCAATTTCCAATTTTTTTATTGCTTTTTCGATCTTTAATGTTTTATCTATTTTTTTCTTGTATTTCTCTCGGATAGTCTTAAAGATGCGCTCCACTGGAATCACTTGATAATTTGCCCCTCTTTTTACAGGCTCTTTTTGAATATATCCTTTCTCTATCAATCTGTTCAAGGAATCATATACACGTGCACGATCTACACCAGAATATTTAGCTATATCCGCAGGGCTTAAAATCTTGTGTTTACATAACGTTAATAGAACTTTGGAATCATTTTTTGTAAATCCAAGAGTCTGAAGGGCTTTTTCTATGACTGGCTCATCTAAAGAGGTGTTTTCTGATGATATTGCAATTTCACTCAAAAATTATATTTCTATACATAACAAGATAGAAGCAAACTTTTTTAAATCTTAACTTTTAGATAACAAATAATTTCTATGGAAATGACCTTTATTACGAATGAGAGCTCGATATATTAATTTAGATTCGTGATTCAACTAGAATTTACATATAACCTAAAAGGGAAAAATAGTGATTTTTCCAATCTTTATCTAATGAAAGTTCATTTTTTGTTATTTATGAGATCATGAAGTAGATTGATCTCAACTTTGTTGATCTAGGGTATTTTATTGCTTGATTAATAACTTTTTTTTGAGCGTTATTCTCAAAAAAACTATATGCTCACGCTTCTATAAGAGTAAAAATAAATTTTTAAGTATTACTAAAATTTTGTCGACATTCTTTTTTTGACTTAAATTTGACTTGGATTTTATTTCCTTTCATGAGATTAATCATTTTGTCATTTCGAAACAAAAGATTTAAATAATTGTAATGTGTAAAATTAATTAAATATATTTAAAATATTTAAAAAACAATTAAAAAAATTTTAAAATATTAAGGAGGAATAAATTATGGCTAAAAAACCTGCTAAAGCTGCTGCTCCAAAGAAAGCTGCGACTCCAAAGAAAGCTGCTGCTCCAAAGAAGGCTGCGGAGGGATATATTGCTAAGGCCCCCATCAGACGTTT
>JAEOUI010000090.1 GCA_016839425.1 Promethearchaeota archaeon | reverse complement strand
GATTGGGGGCAATTTATGGGATTTTCGTCCACCCCTACTCAGATCGCCCAAAAAAGCACGATTCAAATAACCGACCTTCACGATAATACCACGCATCAAGGCTATGAATATTCGATCTGGAATTGGACCCATAGAACCGACGATCTATCTGCGATACCTGCCACATCATCAGATTCCCTGAATTTCAGCAAGGATCCGTTTTATCATCAAGAGCGACACAACTTAAGTGTTAACATGCCCTTTATCATACCAAATAACGGGGATCTATACTTCATATACGGTCTTTATGAATTACCTTATGTTTCTCCTGGAGGGAGTACAATCAGGCTCGAATCTTTCGATCGGAAAGTAATCGGAGACGATTCCATTTATCTAACCTTTGAGATGGAATATAATATCGATGGAATTTTGCAACTTCTAACCGTTTTTCGAAGTATAAATAAATCATGGGGAGGCGATATTGCTTTTGAAATGGAATTTGGAACGCCTGCGTTGTTATCAAATACTTCTTTAGGATTTGATGAAGGAGAGGAATACGAATGGATCGTTTTAAATGTCGATAACGAATCGTTGAATTCCTTGGTAGGTCCAGAGTGGGGGCAAAGCCTTGGATTTATTGAAGAAATTTCAAAATTCGACAAGTTAAAAATTAATTTTACATCGATAATTAAAAACGACACGCATTGGGAGGTAAATTATTCGAGGTGGAATTGCACACCACGCAATGATCCCTATAATTTAGCCCCAGATAAAGAATGCGAAGTAGAATATTTAATCGAACCGTTCGACTACGATACGCATAATTTTACGGAAATTGCCCCCCTCTTCCTCCCAAATCCACCAGAATTATACACGAGACGAGAATTTCTCGATCCAAGTATATATCCAACGGGATACTCCTCCAGCTCTGAAGATGCTTACTTATTTTTTAATCTAGCTGACCAAGTGTACGGCATGGTTAGTTATAACGACGCAGGTTTTCTGAAAAGTCTTGAGATTAGATACGAAAATTATTATACATATAGAACGGAATCCTTGTTTAAAATGGTTAATTATTTCGATACACCCAAACCATCATATATTAGTATCAACGAGGGAGACATCTACGAATACAATTATACTTTTAACGCTTCATTGGGTTATGGGAGCATGATACCTACTAAGCTAAGATTTGGAGTAGAATTTATCAACGGCGAAGATCCAGTAAACGAAATGGTATATGTTCAAGTAAACCAAAGCGAGTATGTAAACAATTCGTGGCAACAGGTACCAATGACATCCTTAGACTCCTATATCTTGAGAAATTACGATAATCCAAACAATATATATTTGTCTTTCTTGTTCGTAAGCAACAATATCAGTTGGACCGAATTTGTCGAAAGTTATAATACATATTATCCAATTTCAAACGGTGAAATCACTGCTCTTCCCGATGGATTTGTCATTGAGACAACAGACAGCTACATGGGCAATTATCGCACCGAATACAGATATGCTCAAGAGGGATTTTTAACTTTCGCAAGCGTTTATATAGATAACAGTTTCGCATACTCCATAGAACTAAGTAGTGCTTCTGAAGATCCAGAAAATCCAGAAGATCCTCCTATCGAACCACCAATAGATCCATCTATAGAGCCACCTCCAGATGATCCCGATTCAGATTCCGAACCCATAATTACTATTATAATCGTAGCATCTGTCATTGGAACAGTGATTGCCGCTTCTTCGGCAGGAAGTATAGGTTATATAAGAATTAAAAAAGGTCGAGGTTCTATTACTAAGAAAAAATCACTCGAAGCAATTACTTGGGAACAACCAAAAAAGTTTGCAGAATCATTAGAGCATAAAATCAAGAGTAAAACAGAAATAAATGGAACCGATTTAATTCCACTCAACGAAACATTAATCAATCAAACAGAAGAAGAATTGGAACAAACAGAATCAGAAGTTGATATTCAAGAACCAGAATTATTGTGCGTCGTGCATAAAGGACCCGTTCAAGGGGAAGTGTATGTATGTCCTCATTGTAAGGCTTTTTATTGTAGAAATTGTTGGGAAGCACTAAGAATTAGCGGAGAAACATGTTGGGTCTGTCATAACTCATTCAAATAATTTTTTTCTAATTTAAAATTATTTAATTTTTTTTATAAATTAATATTAATTGATAATAAGAGATAAAATAACAATAAAATTAAATAAAAAAAAGGATTAATACTGGAATCCTTCTTTGGCAGCATTTTTAGCAGCAATAATTCTATCAACACGCAAGATCAAGTTTGCTAATTCCGTACCTGCTTTAATAATGTGCTTGGTTAAAGCAGAAGGTTCAACGATTCCTTTTTTAAAATTATCTTGAATCGTGTTTTCAATAGTATCGATGCCAATCCATTTATCTGCTTCTCCCTTGTGTGCTGCTCGTAGGGCCGTAATTTTTTCAACTTCGTCTAGTCCAGCATTTTTAACTAATGTTTTTGGAATTTCTTCGAGAGCTAAAGCAAAAGCCGATATTGCAAGTTGTTCCTTTCCACTTACCTCATTTGCGTATGCCCTAAGTTGTTTAGCTAATTCCAAGTAAACAGCACCGCCTCCTCCGACAACTGCCTGAGTATCGATGATTTTTCCAATGACAGATAAAACATCGTGCAAGGCAACTTCTGCCGTGTCCAAGACTTTTTTCAGTCCACCCTTCAAGACTATAGATATAGCTTTAGGATTTTTACATCCTTCGAATATAGTGTATTCATTGTTATCAATCTTTTCAAATTTCACCGTTTCAGCGTATCCTAAATCATTTTCAGATAATCCCTTTAGATCGTTTACTAAGGTCGCATCTAAAGCCTTAAGAATCGCTTTAATATTATCGTCACTTAAGTTTTTAATGGCGATAATGCCTTCTCTTGCTAAATATGCACCAAACTTGTCAGAAATCTCTTGATTGTTGACGATCATATTGACGCCTATATCTTTAAATAATTTCAGGTAACCTTGGAGGATTTTCTCTTCTTGGTCCTTGAATTTCTGAATGTCCTGAGGATTAAAGATTTTTATTTGAGAATCGAATTCGGTTTTAACTACCTCTAATTTCTTCCTGATTACTGCAATTTTTACATTTTTCATAACATTAGGCATTGTCGGATTTGCCCTTGATTTTTCTAAATATAATCCGCGAATTACTTTTGAGTCAGAAAGAGATTTTCCAGGAGCTTTAACAATTTTCACATTATTAATCTTATCGAACGTGTTATCTCCTGCGATTTGCTTTACCGCTTGGAGAGCTAAATCTGCGAAAAAGCTTTTTGAAGTGACTAGTTGTTTTGAATTCATTGAAGTGATGGCCGCATTTTTAAGGACAACATCGTCGTCTTTAGAAATTTTCTCTTCGATTTGATCAATAATTTTAAGGGCTTTATCGGCAGCCAATTTGAATCCATGCGTGAGATGTTTAGGATGAATACCTTGTTCCGTCAATTCTAAAGCGTTTTGAAGAAGGGCAGACGAAAATATAACGACCGAGGTAGTTCCATCTCCAATTTCTTCGTCAGTTGCCTTGGCGACATTTACCATCATATTTGCTGCCACGCTTTCGATGTCTAAGTTCTTTAGAATTTCGGCACCGTCGTTCGTAATAGTAACGTCCCCTAAACCGTCAACGAGCATTTTATCCATGCCTTTTGGTCCGAGGGTTGATCTGACCATTTCTGTAATTGCTAGCATTGCGTTGATGTTCTGTTTTCGAGCTTCTTTTTCTTCTTTTTCTTCCGTGCCTTCTCTCAAGATCATGATTGGTACTCTAGACATAATTTTTCACTTACTTTTTTTTAAAATGATTTCATTTAAATTCTGTTAAAAAGTTGAAGTATTATATTAAAAATAAATTTTTCTGATTTAGAGTTCTTTATATAGAAATTGATTTATTCGATATTACGATACAAAAAAGCAACCGTAAATGGCAAGTGATCAAATTTTTTTGTATCTTTTAAAATGAAACCACGCTTTTCATACCAAGTAGTGAGAGTAGCATCTTCGGCAATTATGCCTATTTCAACTCGTTTAATATCCAATTCTCTAACTTTCAACAGGAATTCCTCAACGATGCGAGAACCATAACCTTTAAAACGATAAGAAGGAAGCACGCTCAATCGTTCGATGTAACAAATGTTATTATTTACTTTTTCTAAAGCAACGCACCCAATAGAAGAATTAGCACTAGTTAAAATGTAAAACTTAATACCCTTGCTAAGAGCGGCTCGAATCCAATCAGTCGTACAATTAGAAGGGTGAGTAGGAGCGTTTTGTTCCGTTAAATTAAACCGTGATGCAACCGTCCTAAAAGAGGTTTGAATTATAAACGCAAGTTCATCAGCATCATCAATGAATGCTTCTCTAAAAATAAATTCATCAGCATCTATCATTGAATTTCAACGAAGCTACTATTTTTATAGGTCTTTAAGACCATATCAGAAATTGTCCTCGTTACATGCTTTTCCTTGTTAATTTCCCTAATGAAATTATGCACATCTTCTGATTTTTTAAAGCGACAGATAAGCGCTGCCGATTGTTCTCCAGTAGTGTGAAACACCGAACATACTTCGGGTTTTTCACAAATTTTATTTAATAATTCTTCCGTATGTTTTCCATCAACTTGGATTCTTATTAGAAAAGTAAGTTCATAGCCCAACTTTGCATTATTTAGTTTGAGCGTGTATCCTTCGATCGGGCCTCCATTTTCTGACTTCAATTTGCTGATTCTATTGTGGATCGTCCCAATTGATATTCCAAGATCTTTTTGAATCAATCGATAAGATGTGTTTGAATTGTGCTGGAGGATTTTAAGGATATTTACATCCATTTCGTCAAGTTGTTCTTTTTTCATCTTAAGTCACATAACTAAAAATAATTGGGGAAGAATTAATTCAAACAATTTTCAAAATTCGACTACTTCCCCAAGCATTTGTTCAATAATTGTTCTAATATTTTAAATTTTTTTAATTTCATTTCTGATATACTTTATCGGGATCAAAAATTCTTTCGCCTCGAGAAACCAAGTTTTCCCCAG
>JAEOUI010000089.1 GCA_016839425.1 Promethearchaeota archaeon | reverse complement strand
TTATATAATTGGGACATATTTCTAACAAAAAAAGATTTGAAAAAACAAAGAAAAAAAGCTTCTGAGCTTTTCTTAAAAGATTTCAAGAACAATCCCTACAGATATATTGCAAAAAAAATGCCAGAAACAGGATTAAAAAATCGTCAATTTGATATGGTTCTCTCATCGCACTTGTTATTTCTCTACGATCACCTATTCGATTACGAATTTCACTTAAAATCAATAAAAGAAATGACGAGGATTTCATCGCAAGAAGTTCGAATATTTCCTCTTGTTAATTTGAAAGGTGAAAAAAGTAAATTTATAACAAATCTTCTCAAAGATAGTGAAGATTTAGGAATTAAGATCTCAATTAAGAAAGTAGATTACGAATTCATCAAAAACGGAAATGAAATGATGAAAATTGTATTAATAAACTCGTGTTAATGACATTAGATTTTGTAATTAATGAACGCAAGTTAACATCTTTTTTCTATTTCAAAAAAAGTACATAAAAAAATATTCTGTTAAAATTTAAATGTAATATCTTTTTCATTAAGATTGTTAAACGGTGGGAATTAAAATATCACTTATTTAAAATGGAAGAAAAGAAAACAAAAGCTCGAACTGAAGAAGAAAAGGCCGAACAATACGAACGAATTCTTGACGCAGGGAAAGAACTATTTATTAGTGGTGGAGGGTTTTCAATGCGAGCTTTGGCGAGAAAATTGGGAATGTCAGAAGCTTTTGTTTATAACTACATTTCTAGTAAAAGAGAGCTTTGGATTGGCATCCGCAAGAGATATTTCACGCAATATCAAGAAGGATTGCAAAAATTATTCAAGGAAAACGAAGGGTCAAGCATTATCGATTACTTTATGGTCTGGGTTCGATTTTTTTTAGAATTTGCTGCAGCAGATTATAACAGATTTAAAATGATGTTTCTTGTAAACGCACCAAGATCAAAAAAAGTTGGTCCCTTAGAGAAAAATTACCAGCGTTTTAACTTATTCGAGACGGGCATTCAACAAATAAAAGATACCCTAAAAAAAAACAATTTAAACCTTTCAAATGTAGAAAAAACAATGTATTTCCTATTTTCAGTCGTTTTTGGAGCCGCAAAAATAGAGGCGGACATACGACTTCGCCAAGACATAACAGAACCACTCAGTCCAATCTTATCAGCAATTAGTCAAAAAGAACTCCGAGAATACACGGAGACCAAAGTAAGAGAATTTATCGAAAGCGATCTTAAAGCAAACAATCCAAATTATCGAAGTAAATAAAATTCATACAATTTAGGGGTAAAATAACGGTGGAAAGATGGAAAATTGTTATAGGAGCATTACGATTATTTCTTGGTTAGTCATTATTTTTTTTGGGGACTTCTCGATTCTTTATGGAATCCTTCTTTTAATCTTAATCCCTGCTAGTTTCTTGATCTACATGTTATATTCAGTTTATAAAGTTATAAAAAGACAAAAACAGTTCTAAAAATGCCCGCGACCTTGTTTAATGGCTAAAAGGTTCTTATCTAAAGTACTATAGGTTAGTTGAAGGAAAAGAGCACTTTTGCGGTTCATTATTTCTAAGAAATATAATCTCACTATGAATTGATCTTCTTTTCTCATAAATACGGGTAATTTTGTCCATTTAGCAAAATAATAATCTTTGTTACACCAAGCCAAACCCTTCGTGAACAAATCCATTTCGTCATTTTCTAATAAGGTTGAATTAGTATAGATTGTTTTTTTTTTTTTGAAAATATTAATTCTTTCTATAGCTGATTTAATTTCTTGATTTTCTATATTAGTAGAGAAAATAAGAAAATATGAAGGTAAAACGCCAGGAAATGCTTTTTCGCCATCACCTAAGCGTAATGAAACATAACTTTTTGAAATTATCCGAAAAGCATAATATACCAAGAAAAAAACGGTATAAACATTAATTAAAACTACATAAACGAAAAAATCGACGGAATTATAGAATAAAACAATAATTAAAATCAATAATATCAGCGAATTCATCATAGTAAAGAGACTCCCTGCTTTTTCAACATTAAAAGATAATTCTTTTTTAGAGACGGGAAATAAAAAAGGAACACTTGTCGTTGTTAATAAATCCATTGTTACATGTAATCCATAGAAGATTGTACTCACGATCCAAGACAATAAATATGATTGATGAAAGATTAAAGCATACACACCTGCCACGACTAAAGAAATTAATACCCCAATTACGAAAGAATGAGAACCGCCACGATGTTCTAAGTATTTTGATTTGAAAAGGCGCTTTAACGGTTCGAGAAATATGTCCAAATCGGGCAAGATCACGCAAAAGACTGCTAAAAAAAAGAATTGTAAGTTAATGTCTTTCATGAAGAAGAGATAGAGAAGCCCACCAACCACAGCGTGAGTAATTATGTCCATAATAGAATAATGGTTTGATTGTTTTTATAATACCTTGTTGTAAAATAAAAGTAACTATAAGTATAAATTTTCTATAAAATCAATGATTCAAATGAATATTTATTTTAGCTTATCTATATGCATACTAATATTTGTTTAAATCGTGATTTATCGTGAGTCTTCAAGAATGTTTGGCAAAAAGGAAAGATTGTTCAGGTGATTCTGAGGCGCTCCCCCTGTCTAAAGTAAACGAGATTTGTCATTCAGTAAATCAGGTTGATCCATCAAGAAAGTTATTTATTTTATTACCAGAAGGTCCAGACTATACCTCGGGAGCCTATATTTATGAGAATGGAAAACTTAACTTCTTATCTGATGATGTAAAAACTAAACACACCATGGAGCTTTATCCAGAACTTATTTCCAAAGAAAAGATCGATAATAGTGAACTTGTCAGAGTAGGACTTACTTGGCAATATCTTTCTTTAAAAGTTGGAAGTCTTGGATTAGGTGTGTCCCAAAGAGCCAGAACGCCGAAGAGCTTCAATAAATTAGTAAATAAAATAACAAGTCAAGAAAATATTTTTTTGTATTCTATAGCGGTTCGAAACAGGGATAGAGATATTCTACTCGAAGATCGTTTAGAACCACTTCAGATCAAATTAAATAATACAACCCATTTACTTGAAACGCCCGAATGCTATAAAAATCGCCTTCTTTATAAGAACAAATATGATGGAATCTCCTTGGATGATGCAATATTTAAAAGAATTCAAAACAAGTCTCCTGACAATTCATCGCTTTACGAGCTCAGTCAATTACTTTGGGCGTGTCAAGGTGAAGTAGATCACGCAACTCATGGGAACCGAGATCCCTTGGAGAAAAATGGATATGGCCGCGTTCATGCCTCAGGTTGTGCGGGTCATTCTGTGTATCCCGTGGTTTTAGTGGAGCAGCTTGCAGGGGTGTCAAAGGGTGCGTATGTGTATAATCCAATTGGTTTATCGGGTTTACATCGTTGGATTAATATAAATAATGATATAGTATACGATCATTGCATCCATAAATATAGTACCAATAATATTCTTAACACCATTCGAAACACATTAAATCTATCGATTTCTGATTACGCAATCTTATTATGTATCGATAAAAAAAAGCCCTGTTCGGGATTCATGCATAGTAAAATACTTGATGTTAAATACTGGTCTGAAATTGAAGCAGGAATGTCTCTTGCCGGCTTACAATTACAAGCCAACGCTCTTGGCTTGAAATGGAATCGTCATATTTTTTCTGCACTCGACGATCCAGTATATAGGGAAAAGCTTGAACTTGAAACTGCCGAAAATTGTATTAACAAAACAGCATTAAACATAATAAATAAACCAAAAAATGATAAATTTTCACTTAAAGGAACATTGGTACCGCTCTTATTGTTCTATTTGGATTAAAATATAAATTTAAGTAGTTTTGCATTTCTTTTTGAAAGCTTTTCAAGATTAATACAACACCCATAAATTGGAGCATTAAAAGAAAGATAAATTACGCATTTAATTAATTATTTAGAAATCTTTTTAAATCGCACAACTATTTGTGGATCATGTCGTTTGAGCAATATGTGCCACTTTTAATTGTCGTTTTTTTCGCATTTACAATTCCCATCATTATTTCAAAAATAAAGAAATTCTCCATACCCATTGTGATTGGAGAACTTGTTGTAGGTTTTATCATAGGAGCGTCGGGATTTAACATCATTCCAGAGGACGATCCGTGGTTAGATTTTCTGAGATTCTTGGGATTTGCGTTTTTAATGTTCTTATCAGGCATCGAAGTGGATTTCGAGCATCTCTTACACCCAGAAATAAAAAAGTCAATCAAGGCAAAAGTCAAGGAAAAATATATTAAAAAAAGGTTCACAGAGGAAGAGCAAGAACTCATTCCAGAGAATAACAACATTAAAGAAGCACCAAAATTAGAAAGAATTATTGCAAAGTCAATAAACGAAAGAGTGATAAAACATAGAGTTCATAGGCATTGGAATTTCTCAGATCTTGAGATTAGCAATAAGCCATATCTAATAGGAGTCGTTTCCTATTTATTTACTTTAGTCTTTTCAATTATATTAATGTTTTTAATTTCTTTATTTCACCAACCAATGAATTTCCTCTTTTTGGGAGTAATGTTTTCCACGACTTCAGTAGGAATCGTTTTCCCTATTCTATTCGAACTAAAATTGTCTGAAAGCGAATATGGGCAAGCTATTCTCATCGTATCTATAATTGCCGATTTCGTGTCTATGGTGCTCATCACGTTACTTTCTGCATTTTTAGCTCAAGATGCTATCGGAGTTCAATTATTGCTCATTCCCTTAGTGTTTATTATTTTTATATCCTGCTTTCAAGCAATTAAGATCTTAAAAAAACATCCAAAATGGTACGCCAAACTCATCGTTAAAGAAAAATCAACTACTGAAATAAAGGTCACTGGTTCCTTATTCTTACTAATAATTTTCATATTCCTGTCTGAAGTTTTTGGGATAGAGATGATCTTAGGAGCATTTATTGCAGGAATTTTAATATCGCTCATTAGCCCATATCAAAAAGCTAAAGAACTCCATGAAAAATTACATGGTATTGGTTATGGATTTTTCATACCGATATTTTTCATAATGGTGGGTGCCGAAATGAAAATAGAAGAATTATTTTCGAATTGGACATCTATATTCGTTGCTCTCGCGCTGATAGGCATCGCGTTCTTCGTTAAGATTATTCCAAATTACATCCTATACAGAAAGAAATACGGTACAAGAGCGAGTATCGCTTCAGGGATACTCCAATCGTCGAGATTAAGTCTAATCATCGCATCGGCAGAGATAGGATATTTAGGAGGATTTTTATCAAAGACCATCTTCGAATCAGCCGTGTTGATTGCAATCATAACATCGGTTATATCTCCGATTTTATTCTCTTACTTGAACAAAAAAGAAAAAAGAGAAGAAATTATTCCGAAAATTACAGCATAGAGGATTTTAGATAGTGGTACAAGTAAAAATATATGGCTTGAAGGATAAACTAAATGTCATTAAATATAAATTATCTGATATAATTCACTCCTGCTTGGTGGAAGTTTTAGGATTACCCGTAGAAAAGAAGTTCCAAAGGTTTTTTCTGTTAAATAAGGAAGATTTTTTTTATCCAACAAATAGAACTGAAGATTATACCATAATAGAAATCATCTTGTTCAAGGGAAGACAAAAAGAAACAATAAAACAACTAATTTATTATTTAATAAAGCGAATTAAAGCCGAGTTATCGATTTCGGAAAACGATATTGAAATATTCTTCCTTGAAAGCAAATCCTATAAATGGGGCATACGGGGCCGAACTGGAGACGAATTAGATCTTTCGTATGATATTCATAAATAAAATCTTTTTTTAAATATTAGTTAAATCAAAAAATTACTGTTAAAAATATATTTTTGAAGATTAAATATTCAAAATTCATAACAGTTCGAAGAAAATGACCGAAGAATATGAAAGAGTTACCCTACAAAGTGATCTTATCGACAAAGAGAAATTGGAGATGGATAGGATAAACCTTGAATTAAAATCGTTCGAGAGACAACTCAAAGCCTTAATACATAAAAAGAAAATTTAATAATAGCTTGAAAGATCTTGAAAAATAAGTAAAATTTTCGAAGTATTTTGTTTTTTTCATTTTTGTTTAAATTAATTATTTGCAAAAGTGGAGTTTTTATATCTAATTAAAGAAGACTTTTCGTGACGACGATAATAGAACAAGTTAGAGATATATCAATAAGGTGTCCGATATGCAATTCTCAAAAACAACTCAAAATTCCAGAATCCATCGTTAAAAAAGCAAATCAATTAACAACGATTTCCCTTCCCAAAGGAGTTCTGTGTGACCATCATTTTCAAATGTTTGTCGATAGGAACTTTAAGGTCAGGGGATATCAAAAAGTAGATTTTGAGTTGACACGACCTAAAAATAATAAAACTGCTTTAAATAAATCTGCTAATGAAAATAGCGATTCAGAACTATTTAATTCCATATTATACGATGGAAATTATGTGAAATATCAACCCTTAAAGCATCAAGAAAACCATACATCAGTTACAGAAGTAAAAAGTGAACTTCAAGTTAGATATAAAAATTCACTTAAAGAAATATACGAAGATTTTTGGGAATATATCGAAGACGATAATTTGGAATTTAAGCAATTTATAGAAAAAGATCCAAGAAGGAGAAGAAACATCATTAGAGAATAAATTCTAACTGACTAATCTCGTTTTAATTAATAAAATTTAAAAAAGATCAAAAGATAATGACAGAATATAGATTTAGACTAACGGGTGTACCTCCCGATCGAGCAATAGAACTTATAAATGTTGAACCTAATCGTTCTGTAGCAGAAATCAAGAAAGATGTGCAAAAAAAATATAGACTCAATCCCATTTTAGCAATCCAATTTATTTTCAAGGGTAAAGTTATCCCTGACAAGCTTAAATTTGGACAAATTGGTATTCACCCAAGGAAGGATATTGTCACGGTCATGGCTACTCAAGCAGGTGGGAGAAAAAAGGAATTGTATTAATTTAGTCAAATAAATTTTTGAATTAAAGTTTTAGATAAAGTTTTGAATAATAAAAAAAAAAAGAAATTAAGAATTTAAAGCATGCTTAAAGACAGTATCAAAAATAATATACTAACTAACGAAATAATAATTAGGCAACCAAATTGATTGTGTTTTTTTCCTTCTAAATTTTTCGTGTGTTCACTTTTCATTTTGATCATTTTTTTATTTTTTTTTGTGTGTAAAATCAAATTGAATTTTGTGTAACACAAAAACATTCTATTTAAACCTTACTGTTCAACAACAATAGGACCGTTGAAGTGTTTAGAAACGAGGTTCTGTGCTGGGAGGAAAAGTCTTGGTTTTGGCACTTTATCTTTAATATTGTCTTTGAAAACATTTTGAAAGTCATTTAAGAAGGCCTTCATTTTTTGTCGGACGATCGGATGCTCCTGAAGTGCGATTACAACAACGAAAATATTTTCTCCCTCTTCAATGAGAATTGAAAATTCTTCTTGTTCTATCAATTTTAAGGGTTTTTTTTGCGAAGATAGCTCTTTAAGAAGGTATGAAACCGCAGTGAGAATGCCTCCAAGAAGGTAATCATCAATATTAAGAGTTTCTGATCGCAATTCCTGCGAATATAATGACATACCCGATTTTTGCACGACATTTATATGTAATAACGATTGTCTCCAATCACTATCATCCACAAGATCGAAATGTATTTTTGAAAGTCGGAATAAAGATTCTCTAATGCCAATTTCTTTTGTAGGTCTAATTTTTTGTTCTTTTTCTTCTTTCAATCCGAAATAAAAGAACAAAAAGCTGCTAGCCATCCCTATTCTATAAATTACATTAGAAATAGGATTTTCACCGACGAAATAATTGAATATTAAAGGAAATCCCGTGAAAATAAAATAACCCAAAGATAAATATACAAATTTTTTCTTCACTAAAGAAGTTTCTTTTGTCGACTTCCACAAAAATCCAAATCCACAGAAAATTATTCCAGTTATTAAGAAAATAAGAGTTATTAAAAACATGATCGGATGATGATCAGATAATTCAATATCCATCACATCGCTACCTAATATAATTGGTTCGTTAAGGGTTAATGTTCCTACTGGATTAAAAAACAAAATTGCTTCGTAAAAGAAAGCTAAAAAGCCAAATATCGAAAGAAAATACCATTTTTTGCTTGGATCTACGAGTTCACAAAAAATATACAATGATATTAAGAGAACTACTGGAGTACACATCCAACTCAGTATTCCAAATAATAAATAATTTTGATTACTAATAAAATTTGAACCAGTAATCATAAGAGACAAAAAATCTATAGTTTTATAAGACCAAAACATCCCAGCTAATATTACATTAATACCCATATAAAAAAGAAGCTTTGCTCGAAGCTTGCGTGCGTTATAGACAATAACCAATCCTAAGATTAAGGCGAAAAAAAAGCAAAACGATGCTGACAGTCCATTAAGCAGTCCTTCGGGCGATATCATTTTCACACCTGTAAATTACAACAAATTTTTTTAGTAATAACTCGTTAATATCCCATTAGATTAAGAAAGAAAATATATTTATATCTTTTTTATTCTTCGAATATTACAAATCAAATGATTTTTCGAGAAATAAAATTTTTCTAAATCTCGTTTTTATATCGATCATAACAATGGTTCTACTTTCCATCTCTGAACCTTTTTTTCCCCATTTCGATCAAAATCATACTTTATCATGAAAACCAGTCATTTAAATTATAAGAAAAAGACATCAAATTCCCGAAACGCATAGTCGAAATATTAAAATTCAGTCGTTAATTTTCAAAAATAATATAATTTCTAATTATAAAACTAGTCTAAAAATAATAAAAACTGATAAACATGAGCTATAAATTACCAGACGAAAAAGATCTCGAGGCAATGATCGGCATAGTTGGTAAGAATTATGCCACCAACAACAAGGCCATCACCGCCTCGTATCTCGCAAAATCGGTCATGGGGCTCGAATCGCAAATTGCCGACATCGTTGTACGTCCCAGGTATGTCGAAGAAGTGCGAAAGATCTTGCTCTATTGTTCCGAAGAAAAAATAGCCGTGTCACCGATTTCTGGTGGACTGTCTGGCGGTTTTGCGTGCCCAACCATTAAACCTGCAGGAGTTCAAATGGATTTGGGACGAATGAACCGTATCTTGGAGATTGATGAAGAAAATAGATACGCCGTCGTTGAGCCTGGTGTCACTAACGGTGAACTCTGGGCGTACATGCACAAACATCACCCAGATTGGGCACCACCCATTGCAGACGGAGCTCCACCAGCAGCAACTGTAATGGGAGATGCAATCGATAGGGGCTTTTCATTGTATACTTCAAGTGTTGGTCCACAAGGTGATAATTTTATGTGCGCAGAAGTTGTATTTCCAAATGGCGATATCGTAAGAACCGGATCTTGGGCGCTACCTTTTGCAAAACCCTTCTATAAGTATGGTTTAGGTCCTGACATGTGGTCGTTCTTGATGGGAAGCCAGGGAGCTATGGGCGTCATTACAAAAGCTGCCGTGAAAATCTATCCGCATCCTGACGCTAAAACCGTCATAGTATGGGGAATGGACAATCCATATGATATGCAGGATGCTACTTTAGATGTCGGAAAACTCGAATTTGGTGTATCGCATAATACTGTCATGGTACAGGGTGGAAATTGGCCGCTCGTTATGACTAGATGGCCTAAGGATAAAATTCCTCAGGATTATGAGTTTTATCAAAAACGAGGAGATTCTCAATGGTGGATGAACTGGGAGTGCTGGGCACAAAGTCAAAAAGAACTAGATCATGTAGTAAATACAATCGATGAAGTAGTTGAAAAATACAAGAAATCGAATAGATGCCGAAATCCTGAAGCAATGGTAAGAAAAGAAATTCATCCAAAACAAATCGCTTCAAGATTAAAAAAACCAAATAAGATTGCAGTCCCATATTCTTTCTGGGAGGCGGGTTTCTTATTCATCACTTGGTATACACCTTGGAACGAATGTGCTCACTTTGCCGAAATGTACAACGGCGTTTTGGAGAAATACGGTTTTCCACCAGTTATGTGGATTGCGAGCATCGAGCGATGCAGACAAGCAATTTGCATGCCCATCATCTGTTTCGACAGCACTAAGGACGAAGATTTCGAGCGCGTGCAAGATGTGAACCGTGAGACCACCGAATATTCCTTGAAGCAAGGTTGGCTCAATTACAGACCTGATCCATACATTCACGCACCCTTAACCTACAGTCAAGCTGCCATGTACTGGAAATACTTGCGAGCGTGGAAAAAAATCGTGGATCCAAATATGATAATGCATCCTGGAAGACTTGGTCTTCCGTAAACCAGAGGTGAAAAAAATGGCAAAAACAGGAATGGATAGATTAACGGAATTAAAAGGCGAAATCTTCAAGTGCATCCACTGCAAGGCGTGCAGGTTTGCGTACTCCGGAGAACCAAGTAGGAAAGGAATTGGAGAATTCAAAGGAAAACAAGGTACCATTCTTTACGAGGGAATGGTTGATTCGTGCCCTGCCGGTATCGAATACGGATGGGAGGCATACTGGAACGCAGGAAAGATTTGGATTGCTCGTTCGATATTGAGCGGCGATTTGGATTTTACCGAAGAAGTTCGAGATGTTATCATGCCTTGCATCACTTGCGGTCAGTGTTCCGCTCAATGTGAGAACAAGATCCCGACAGTAGACATCATTGAATCTTTAAGAGCCGCTTGTGTCGAATCTGGAATACCCCTGATCGATAAACACGAATTAGTCGTAAAATTGGTCAAGGAGCTTAACAATCCTTACGGCGGTAAAAAGGACGAAAGGATGAAATGGGCAAAAGACGCTGGATTGGAGAAGTACATTAACAATAAGGACGCAAAAATCGGATATTATGTCGGTTGCACGGCGAGTTATCGTCAAGTTGAAGTTGCAATTGCCACGGCCAAGTTATTTGCAGCTTTAGGAATGAACTTTACCCTTATTGAAGACGAAGTCTGTTGCGGAAGTCCTTTTTTCAGAGTTGGAGCCGTCGATACGGCGCAATTATTGATGAACAAGAACCTCGAAAACTTTAAACACTTAGAAAAAGTTTATTTCTCGTGTGCTGGTTGTTACAAAACATTCACGCTTGATTATCCAAAGTGGATGAACGAGGACAAGCTTCCGTTCAAGACTCAACACGCCTTTGAATTGATAGCAAAGCTCATCACCGAACAAAAGATCAAGTTCAAACCAAATTCTGAACTAAAAGGCAAAGTTGTCACATATCACGACCCCTGCCACACGGGACGTCATTTTGGCATCGAATTCGAGCAGGAAATAATCAAGCAGTCTAAGAACTTGATGCTTGACATGCGAAAAATTAATCAAAAGATCGAAGAGTGGTTCGAAAAACCAAGAACCATCTTGAAACAATTGGAAAAAGATGTTGGCATCAAGTTCATTGAAATGTACCGTATTAAAATGAATAGTATGTGTTGCGGTGCTGGAGGCGGTGTCAGAGCAGGATATCCAGACTTTTCGCTAAGAACGGCTAGCTTGCGATGTGATGAGGCAAACGCAGTGAATGCAGACATCTTAACAACAGAATGTCCCTTCTGTTGGAGGAACTTAACCGACGCCAACGAGATGTACAATCATGGCATGAAAGTTATGGGCGTTCTTCAGATGATCACGGAATACGAGCTCTTGGACATCTCCAAGAAGCCGGAAGAAAACGATTTCTTATAAATCGATTATTAATTCCTTTTTTTATTTTTTTTCTATATTTTCTACTATTTAAATAATTTTTTCCTACAATATTTTAATTGATTACTCAATTGATTTGAGATTTATTTTGAGTGATATTCCAAAGACTATTTTGGAAATTATTAAAAAAAGAGTAAAATTTTTTCACTGTTTGAATCGTTTTTGTAAGGGTATCTCGTGTAGTTTGAAAGATAAGCATAGAAATACCAAACAACATAAGAACACTGAAATCAAACAGCAATCTAGAGTTCCAAAAGCATTACAACATACATCATTTTTACATCCTTTATTGAAATAAAACTTTAACTAAAATAATTCATTGGAATATTTGTTGATTTATTCAATTTTTTTTGGCCTTGTAGCCTAGCCTGGATGGGGCGCTTGCTTGCGGAGCA
>JAEOUI010000088.1 GCA_016839425.1 Promethearchaeota archaeon | reverse complement strand
ATGAAAACTAACTCGTCGGTTCCTAGCAAAATTTGATCGAATTCTTCGTTTTCTTGGTTCATATAACTCCCTATCCCTGCAAAATCTGCGTTGTCTTTTTGTAATAGGTTAATTGATCTTTGCGAATTGTTAATGGCCACCTTGAAATTCACGAATGGATTTGCAATTTTAAAATTTGCGAGAAATTTGGGAATGACTTGCGTTCCAGGAAGCGTCGATGCGGAAATGAGAATCGTTTCTGAATGCTCTTGCTTCAACTCTGATAGTTCTTTAATCGCTTCGTCTTCTATTGCCACGAGATTTTCTGCGTATTTTAAAAATATCTCCCCCGCTTGCGTCAGGTTGAATGATCGAGTGGTCCTATCGATGAGCATCACGCCAAGTTCCTTTTCAAGTTGAAAAATTTGATTAGAAAGCGTGCTCTGAGAAATGGCAAGATCACTCGCCAATTTTGAGAAGTTGGCTCTTTTATATTGTGTGAGTTTGATAAAATTTCTAATAAAACGAGTTCGAATTTTTTTTTCACCAATATCTATAATAATTAAGAATTAGCTTGCACTGATTATTAATATATCGATATTATCAATAAATACACCCAAAATAATTAATATTTATTCGACTTTTCCTAATTAAGGAAAATTTTATATTTAATTTTTTTAAGAAGATAAAATATGACAGATAAGAAAACATTTACAATCATTATTGGTGATGGTCCTTATACAAAGGAAAGACCTTATACGATGCTCAGGTTTGCTTACACTGCGCTGTTAGAAGGACATAAGGTACACATCTTCTTGGTGGAAGATGGAATATTTGTTGGGAAAAAAGGTCAAGATCCCAGCACCTACGACAACATTGGAAAATGGATGAAAGATGTATTGGAAGAAGGTGCTGACGTGAAAGCGTGCGGCGTGTGCATGAAAGCCAGGGGAATGAGCGAAGAAGAGTTAATGGATGGTATAAATAAAACAACCATGAACGGCCTGCTCGAAATGGTGGTTGACGCAGATACAGTCATATCTAATTAATTGATTTAAGAGCTGTTATAAATGCCAACTAATCACAAATTAGATTGTTCTGGTTTAGTATGTCCCTTACCAGTAGCAAAAACGAAAAGAAAAATGATAGAAATGGAAAAGGGAGATATTTTGGAGATTTCAGGAGATTTTTGCGAAGCTGCTGATAATATCAAGAGATATGTCGAATCAAACAATGGTAATATACTCGAAGTGAAAATAGAAGGAAACAATTATTACCTAAAAATCCAAAAATTATGACTTTTTTTTGTTTTGTTTAATATCAATATATTGATTTAGTCGATAATTGCTATCATAAATATTAATAGTCATTTTGTGTTTGTAATCTTAACAAACTTAAAATATATTTTAATGTTAAAAAATGACTAAAGAAGAAAAACCAAATTGGTATCCCATGTGGGAGAACTTGGGATTAGATATTGAAAAGCACGATCAACTCTTGGGAGTTCTTCCCAATATCTATAAAGATATATATATCGATTCGCAACAAAACCGACCCGAAGGCATGAGTTTTTTCGAGTTTGTTGTTGGAGACATTCACGGTATCAGGGTAAGTGAATTGGTAAAGGCACAAGATGAAGGGAAGAAAGTAGTTGCAACCTTCTGTCTTTATATCCCCGATGAGATAATTGTTGCACTAGACGCCATCGGAGTAGGTTTATGTGGAGGAACGAATTTTTCGAACTTTGCCTCAGAAGGCTTGCTCCCTGCAAACACATGCGCTTTGATCAAATCGTCGTTAGGATTTGGATTGGGCAATATTTGTCCATATTATCAATCTGCAGATCTGATCGTTGGGGAAACGACATGCGATGGAAAAAAGAAATGTTGGGAAATTTTAGGAGAACACAAACCTGTTTATGTAGTTGAAACGCCTCAATGCAAGGATCGCCCCCAAGCGAAAGAACATTACATCTCAGAACTTAAAGCCTTGATCTCCAAGCTCGAAGAACTTACAGGGAACATATTGTCGGTAGAAAACCTTAAATTAGCAATGGAAAAGATAAAGAAGAAAAGGGATCAGATCAAGAGAGTTTACAACACTCGTAAACACGATCCCGTTCCAATTTCAGGTAAGGACGCTTTATTAGTTTCCCAAGTGGCGTTTTACGACGATCCTGATAGGCAGATTCAAATGGTAGGACAACTTGCGGATGAGTTAGAAACCCGCGTTAAGAACAAAATTGGAGCAATAGAAAATGGTGCAAAAAGGATTCTCATTAGTGGAACACCTATGGCAATTCCAAATTGGAAGCTCCATCACCTCGTAGAAACGAAGGGAGCGGCCATTGTTGCTGAAGAGACCTGCACGGGCACGCGTTATTTCGATTCCGATTATGAGGTTAAAGGAGAAACGGTTGAAGAACTCTTGGAAATTCTCGCAGATAGATATATGGGAATAAATTGTGCATGCTATACGCCTAATAATGGGAGGAAAGACGACATCATGCGACAAGTCAAGGAATACAATGCTGATGGAGTAATTTTATACACGCTCTCATTTTGTCAACCATACGATATAGAAGCGATTGGCTTGGAAAAGGCTCTAAAGGACCAAGGAATCCCTGTCTTATCGATTAATACAGATTACACCTCGGACGACGAGGGACAATTAAACACTCGAATCGAAGCATTTCTCGAAATGCTTTAAATTAATTTTTTTAAATTTTTTTAGACGAAATAAATTTATAAAAAAAAAGAAATAAAAATAATAAATTTTCTAATTACAGGAGAAAAAGGATTAATCGTCTTCTTGGGCTTCTTTCATGCCTTTTTTAATCCCTTTTTTTACACTACCTGATTTAATTGCCTTTTTCACGCCCTTTCCTGCGGCTTCGCTTCCAGTCATATTTTCAACAATTCCGCCTGCGGCCTTGGCAATTCCTTTTTTCAACTTTTTTCCTAATCCACCCATATATTATATTCACTTGATTTTGATTGCTTGAATTTGATAAAGTAGGTTAATAATGTAATCGTGAAATATCGTTAAAAATTTTTTGGAGAATTAATGCTTTAATTCTTTTATATTCAAATTATTTTAATATTAAAATTTAAGATAATTTTTAAATTCCCTTCATCGACAAAAATATTTAAAGGAATCATGACCCATTATTTTTCACGGATTTTATAAGCATTAACCTTAAGTTCGTCGCGTTCCTCTATTAGTTCATGAAATTACT
>JAEOUI010000087.1 GCA_016839425.1 Promethearchaeota archaeon | reverse complement strand
TTCTTCTTCTTTCAGGCAACATAAATAATCCTCCTCAATTAACAATGCTAATCCAAGTAAATCTCCTTTATTATAAGATTCTTTTACCTGTTTTATGAAAAAGTTTTTCGCTTTAACATTTCCAGTTTTAGCCAGCTCTTTTAGAAATAGAAGATTTTTTTTGTTATCATATTTCGATAAACTCCCAAAATCAAACTTCTCAAAAATTGCTCCTAACTCTTCTTCATTAAAATAATTCAAATACCCTTGCGTGGCAAGATAGATCATTACATTGATATTTCCACTCATAAACCTTTCTATAATTTCCTTCTTAAGGACTCTCCGAGCAATTGGGTCTCCTATCTGTTCAAGTTTTTTTAGTAAAGGAAACGCAATACTTCTATGAAGTAATCGCGTATCGTAGCCGTTCTCGGACCACGCTTGTAAATTCGAACAATGCCCCCAGAATTCTTCTTCGGGACAGATGTTCAATTTGTTGAACTTAGCACTCCTGTCGTTTTCTTCTAACTCGTCGATAGATCGAATCTCATTAAATTTATTGACCCTATTAAGAGGAATGGTGAATGCTAAATACTTGCACTGATTAAACCGCTCGCCATCAATGTATATGACCGTTGCATCCTCTTCCAACTTTAGCGTGATATACTTGTTGATCTTAAAATCTTGCATTAATTTCAATACTTATAGTTTTAATTACCTATTTACAATTGACCGGCATCTTTTTTAAAACTATCAATTACTTGTTATATCCATTTTTTTCAGCTTCAAACAAAATTATGGATTTATTCGGTAATTGATGACGATTGCAGGAGCAATTGCTTGAATTCAAATAATTTTTGAGGCAACTAAATTTTTTTTTATTCCCATTTAGACTTGTATTAAAAGCAGAATAAGTGGATTCAAACATCAAAATAAAAATAAAAATAAATTTTTAATGTATTTTTAACTACTCATATTGTTTTTTTACAGCATCCATAATTTCTTCGAAAGCTTTATCTAATAAAGGTGCCTGTTCCTTACTCACCAATATTCTTGTAAGTTGATCTTTCAGCATTGAAAAGACCATTTTCGTTCCTTGTATTATTTCATTTTTATCATGTTTGCTTTTTTTAATTTCTTGTGATATTTTTTGATGTGTTTCAACTTGAAATTCTTTTAATACTCTCCACATGAATCCTTTTAAGGCTCTTTCTGGAAGGGGAATGTATTTTGAGATCAAATGTACATAAGATGCTATTCTTTCTTTCCGATCCTTAGTTAGACTGACTCTATTGTATTCTGCTTCGGCATTTTCAATAGAACTTTGATTAAATATTAATTTTTCAGCCATATGCATTATCACTAATTAATTTCTATTTTTTATCGTATAACATAGTTTAATTGTTACTTTTCATACAAAATTATATATAAAGATCTATGTTTTACAAAAAATTGAATTAGAAGATGACACGATTGAAACATATTCATATATTTACAAAAAATATTACGACAATAATACAATCGTGTTATTCAAAACCATATAAAAGAGCGTGAAACTCTGCTTTCACGAAGATTGGAAGAAGAAGAATATACTCCACATCTTTAATTATAAATAACCTGACAAGAAGGGTCAGATTAGGTGCAATGAATCAATGAGAAAACCAGGAATGATTTCTAGGATTAAAGGCGGTATTCTCGGGTTGGCAATTGGAGACGCCCTGGGCGCTCCCGTGGAAATGGCGTCCAGTAAATTTATAGAAGAGCAATTCGGAATTTTAGATTATTTCTTGGATAAAAGGTTCTGGAAGGGAGAATGGATACAATGGGAGGAGGGAAAATGGACGGACGACACGGCTTTTACTTTAGAAATCATCAAGTCCATAATCGAAAAAAAGAAAGTAGATCCAAATGACATATCGCAAAGATTTCTTATTTTAGTTAAAAGCGGGGGGCTCGACGACATGCTTGGCGGTACGACGAAAAGAGCAATGGAAGCGATTAGTGGTGGCACTTCTTGGGAGAGAACGGGAGAGATTGCAACAAGATCAGAGGTACAAGGTGCTGGAGGATTAATGAGAACCTTGCCAATTGGAATCTTTTTGCATCGAAATCCGTTGGAAAATCAAGTTCAAAGCAGGAATGTG
>JAEOUI010000086.1 GCA_016839425.1 Promethearchaeota archaeon | reverse complement strand
TAAACTAAGAACATAGAAAAGCATAGTTAAAGGGCTGAAAGACCCTCGAAAGCCCTAGAAGAAAGCAGAAAATATGCTGAAAACGGTAAGATGCACAAAGAAATAGAAGTAATTGAAAATATAAACCATAGATAATGGCTAATTCTTTATAATAAGAATAAAAACTGAATCAAATGACATTATTAATTATTAAAATAAAATTAAAAAAATATAGAGTAATAATTATATTATAATGTCAAATTCAAGTTCTATTAACCCAATTCAAAAGAAATTAAATTTTAGTTCTGATAATATGAATAAATGGAAGAGATGATGTACATGGCCAATAATATTAAGGAAAGTATATTCAAAAAAAAATAATTGTGTGGATTTAGTATGAATATTGCAATCTGGTTTTCGGGATTTTTTTTTCTATTTATTATAATAACAAATATAAGCAGTAATTTTTTTGGTTATAAAACAACTGGTACTGTAGAAGTTAAAAATAAATTGCTGGATATTAACAAAAATCAAGCGAAATTTAAAATTGGAGTAGTTTTAATCCTTGTAGAGCATTTTGGTATAGTTTTCCTTGCTATATCGTTATTTATTGGGTTTAGTCAATATAATGCGATTCTCGGGATTGTCTGGTGTATTTCTCGTTTTATCGAAGCTTCCATCCAAATATATGACAAAAAAAATTATTGGAACCTTCTTGATCTCGCAATCAAATTCTCAAGTAATGAAGATCGTGAAAACGATAAAATAATTGATTCAAGTCGAAATATTTTTAAAACAAAAGAGTTTAGGTTTGCAATCTCGCAACTCTTTTTCTCAATTGGTACATTTGCATATTCAATCCTGTTTATTACTTATGGAATTATACCCTTATTCATCGGATGGTTTGGGATTGTTTCAAGCGTTCTTTATGGATTCGGGAGCGTAATATTTCTAATGAAACGCGATAACAAGGCATTATGGGGCATTGGAGGGCTTTTAATTCTGATTTTTGAATTAATCTTAGGAATATGGCTGCTTTGGTATTCCACAATCGTCCCATGAGTTAAAAATTCTCTAATTAATTAAAAAATTAATAAGTAAAGTGAAAAAAGTGGAAAAGATTCCTAATAAAATGAAAGCAATAATATACGAAAAGTATGGCTCTCCTGCCGTATTAAAGATAAAGGAGGTCGATACACCCGTTCCCAAGGATGATGAAGTCCTAGTAAAGATCCACGCAACAACGGTCACAAAAGGTGACGTGACCTTTCGCGATGGTTTTCAAAGATTTAATCCAGTGGTTCGATTTTTTGCGCGATTGATGTTCGGTCTTAGCGGTCCAAAAAAAGTGCAAATATTAGGACTTGAATTAGCAGGTGAGGTAATTGCTATGGGAAAGGATGTAAAAAAATTTAAGAAAGGCGACCAAGTATTTGCCTCTCCAGGATTCCGTTATGGTGGGTATGCTGAATATATATGTTTTCCCGAAGAAACGAAAAATGGAAGATTTCCGAAGGATGGGATCGTAGCACTAAAACCAACTACCATGACATTTGAAGAAGCTGCTCCTGTTGCGGGTGGTGGATTAACTGCACTAACTGTCGTTCGAAAAGCGAATATCCAAGCTGGACAGAAAGTCTTAATCTATGGTGCTTCTGGAAGCGTGGGCACGTTTTCAGTGCAAATAGCTAAATATTATGGAGCAGAAGTAACGGGCGTTTGTAGTACCTCCAATCTAGAACTGGTCAAATCTTTAGGTGCTGATAAAGTAATTGATTATACTAAAGAAGATTTCGTTCAAAGTGGTGAGTTATACGATGTCGTGTTTGACGCAGTAGGTAAATTTCCTCCTTCCAAAAGTAAAAAGGCTTTAAAACCTAATGGCACATACTTGAATGTTAATAAAGACACGGTCGATGGGAAATACATTAGATACGATGATTACACATGTCTCAAAGAACTTGTTGAGGCAGGAAAATTAAAATCCGCAATAGACAAAACATATACTTGGGACCAAATTGTCGAAGCTCACGAGTATGTCGATAAAGGCCATAAAAAAGGAAATGTAATAATAAAAATTGTACAATAATTATGAAAGCAATCATTTGGACAAAGTATGGGCCTCCTGATGTCCTTCAGCTCGAAGAGATTGAAAAACCCGTTCCTAAAAAGAACGAAATTCTGGTTAGAATACACGCAACAACGGTAACCACAGGAGACTGCGAGATGAGAGCAATGAAGATTCCTTTTTTATTCAAGATTTTTATGAGGATGTATATAGGTCTTAGAAAACCTAAGAGAATAAAGATTTTAGGGATGGAATTTGCTGGTGAGGTAGAAGAAATAGGAAAGGATGTAAAAAAATTTAAAATAGGAGACCAAGTTTTTGCTGCGCCTGGTTTTATTAATTTAGGCACTTATACTGAATACATTAGTTTGCCTGAAGAACCTAAAGAAGGAGTGATCTCAAAAAAACCAAGCAGCACGACCTACGAAGAAGCCGCTGCCGTACCTATGGGAGGGCTTGAAGCGTTGAACCTCGTTAAAAAAGGACATGTGAATGTGGGAATGAAGGTTTTGATAAACGGTGCTGGAGGCACGATAGGTACTTTTGCAGTTCAACTTGCGAAGTATTATGGTGCAGAAGTAGCTGCCGTAGATACTTCGCCCAAATTACCCATGCTGAGTTCTATTGGTGCAGATTATGTGCTTGATTATGTTAAAAATGATTTCACTAAAAATTCCAAAAAATATGATGTAATAATTGATGTAGTAGGCAAAAAATCAATTTCGGAGTTGAAAAGGGCGTTAAAGAATGATGGAATGATTGTTTTAGCTAATCCTAAAATTTTACATGTCTTTCGAAGTAAATTTTTATCTAGGAATGTAAAAACTGCAACAAATAACTCAAAGGTTGAAGATTTACTACTCCTCAAACAACTTCTTGAGGAAGGCAAGATAAAATCAGTTGTTGATAGGATCTTTTCTTTGGAAGATACTATTGAAGCACACAAGTATGTTGAAACCGGAAATAAAATAGGACATGTCATAATAAAAATATAGGTGACAATCGTGAAATGTTTAATAATTGTATATTCGTATCATCATAACAATACTGACAAGATTGCAAGAGTATTCGCAAAATCTCTTGATGCAAAATTAAAAGTACCAAAAGAAGTGCAACTTGAAGAGCTAAAAGAGCATGACCTAATAGGTTTTGGGTCTGGTATTTATGGTGCAAAAAATCACAAAGACATGCTTGCTTTTGTCGATGCTCTACCTACCCTTTCAGAAAAAAGAGCATTTATTTTTTCGACCGCCGCACTGACAGGAAAAAAGAAAATGTACGATGATCATCGAAAGCTCAGAGAAAAACTACAATCAAAAGGTTTTCTGATTGTTAGTGAGTTTCAATGTAAGGGTTTTAACACTAATAGCTTTATGAAATATTTTGGAGGCATGAATAAGGGAAGACCTAACGCTGACGACTTGAAAAAAGTAGAAGAATTTGCAAATATGTTAAAGAAAAAGTAATGAATAAATTAAAGTTAATTTCTCTCTTAATAGTGTAAAACAGATGTTATTTCTCAAGTAACTACAAAAATCTCTTTTATGCTATCGAAAAAATCATTATAGACTTCTGTTAATCCTTCGTTTTCTTCGGTTTCTTTCAATGCCAATTCTCTTGATTCTTCGAATTTATTATACTTAATAATCGTTAACCTTTCCTTCAAATAAGCGATGATTTTCGGTTTGACAGCGTCTTCTGCTATAACACTTATGGATTTAAAATCCCAATACAATATATCGTGAATATTTTTATCTTTGTCAGAAAAGGATTCGTCCAATTTGATGTAAGGTTCTCCTTTTTCGTTTCTCGTTACTATATTAATATAAGTCCCAGTCCATGCAATGACATTACCAATATCTTTCAATAAGATTTGGTTTGTTTTTCTTCTATGTTTTTCGATAATTCTCGTTGAGGTGAAATAATAATAGGAATTTCTGTTTATAAGAAATACACCACATATAATTATAATTAGGCAAAATTCACCTAAAAAACAAAATATAACTGAAAATATCCTTGTTATTACTTCAAATAATTGTAAAAATATTATGGAAAACATTGTTATCAGTAAACTAATAAGTATGGCAATAAAAACCAATGTTAAGAAGATCTTATTTTTTAGCTTCATTTTGTTGTCTATATGAATAAAAATTATTTCTTCGCCTTTTTGAGGTGTAAATTTTTCTTTCTTCACGATAATACAATTTGAGAATATTTTAATAATAAATAATATGGTTTGAACTAAAATTAATAATAGGATTTTTATAATGTTTTGTAAAAAAATAATGGAATTCTCTTATTAAACGCTTTTTCAAAATGCTTTCTGCTTATATCTTATCAAGAAAAGATATTTTTGTCAAATGCAGCATATAAATTATATGGAACTAAAAAAAACTGAAAAAGCGATCATTGCTGCGGGGTGTTTTTGGTCGAAAGAAGAAGCGTACCGTACTCTAAAAGGTGTTCTATCTACTCGGGTCGGATATACGGGAGGGTATTTTCCCAATCCAACTTACGAGGATGTGTGTAGCGATAAGACTGGACACGCAGAAGCCGTGGAAATTACTTATGATCCAACCGTCATTTCTTATGATGAAATTCTTGATTTATTCTGGAAAATACACGATCCCACTACGCCAAATCGACAAGGATGGGATGTAGGATCTCAATACCGTTCTGCAATTTTTTACTTGAACGAGGAGCAAAAAAAAAAAGCTTTAGAATCAATAAATCGAATTGAACGATCGGGGAGATTCAGAAACCCAATAGTAACTGAACTCACGAAAGCGTCTGAATTCTGGGAAGCCGAAGAGTATCATCAGCAATATGTGCTAAAGAAAAAGAAAAGACCCTTTTTAATCCATCAATAACATTCTTTAACTAAGAACCAATTTATTAGATTTTAAAAGAAGTAATAAAGATTGATTTTTAACTCAAATCGTTCAGGGTAAGAAGGCTTTTATTCGTCGCTGTAAGTCGCCAATTAAAACCTCGGTTTCTTCGAGATGATATCCTCTTTTTTTATAATCCTGGATAAGGGGTTTGAGATCGCTTTCTATTAATCTTGAAATCAATAAAACTGCTCCAAGACATTTTCCACCTTCCAATTTGGTTAATTTCGGTTTTAAATCTTCAAGATTGAAGCGTAACTCATCCCTTTT
>JAEOUI010000085.1 GCA_016839425.1 Promethearchaeota archaeon | reverse complement strand
TAACTAAAAATACATCTGCTCCTGGTCTTGCTGGATATGTCATCCTTTGTATTCTTTCAACTTTAGACCAATTAGAATCCACGAATGAAATAATACCCAAATTTTTAACAATCGCTATGGAAAATTCAAAATCTTCGCTTGGAAAAAGACCTCTTAGGATGTTTGGATTATTATTGTCGTTATATGCCTTTATGGTAAGAGCGTCTGAAAAATATTCGTTTAGAACCAATATTTTTTCGACCATTCCTATTAGAAAACCTTCCTCGGATTCAGTACAAACAAAATGCCCTTTTCTTACAAGACCTCGTGTTTTTTTTAGGCTAATTATGAATGGAAATCTCGAAACATCTGGTAATTGGTTAAAATTGAAAACTGTTCCTATTTTATCTTTCATGAAAACCAATTCTAATTAAAAAATAATTTTAAGAAAGACATTAAGTTCTCGCCTTAATAAATCAAGAAAGAGAGCAAATTTTCTAATTGATAATAAAAGAAAAATAAAGAAAATGGATTATTATTCCTTTTCTAAATCCCCAATTAGCCTGAGAATCAGATAATAACCGTTTTTTACGAAAAATATGATGAAAATGCAAAGTCCGTCGAATATCAATACCAAAATCCCTATGAGTAAAAGTAATAATCCCGTAGTGAGGTTTGAAAGCAATGATGTGGTAGATCCTCCAATAACGCTTAAAACTTCGCTAACAACAGCATATAATAATCCAAATATAACGACAACCAAAAAAAATAATAATATGTACACGACGAACTTGATCTCTATTCTACTTTTCGCCAAAGGGTCTGGAATTACTTTTGGTTTGAACGCTTTTGCAACTATCCAATTCCTTCCTTTTTTAAACAAACCATAAAACAAGACCAAAAGAAAAAACAAACCTGCAAATAATGCTCCAAAAATAACAATTAACCAACCCAACTGTAAATTTAGCAGCAATTCTAATTTTCCTGTTGGTCCTAATATAAGTTCTCCGATTAGAAAAACTCCTCCTGCAATGGTAGTTATGCACGCAATCACTAAAACCACGTAAAATAATGTTGCCGCTTGAATCTGTACTTTTGAGTATTTTATTCCTTCAATTTCTTCCATGAATCTCTCGCACCAATTTTTTATGATGAATAATTATATTATTAAAAAACAACTATTAAAATTTTAAGTAAAGTTTCTTTAAATCCTTTTTTCATTCGATCGTTTAAGTTCGTCAAACGAGATCCAAAAATCTCTTGTATGTATTATTTTGTATCAAAGATTCTAATAATTCCGTAGAAAAATCATATATTTTAGTATATTTATTATGTGAATCGTCATTCGGAATCCATTTTTTATCAATATTACATAATTCTTCTGCTGCTTTTCTTACATCAGAAAATAATCCCGCACCATATGCCGCTAATATTGCAGCACCAAATGATGTTGCCTCCTCCATCTTATTTCTAACACAAGTGATATTTATTACATCAGCAAAAATCTGATTCCATAAGTCAGATCTCGCTCCCCCACCGGTCAATTTCAATTCTGAAGGATTTACTCCTAATTCTTTAAAAACCTCTATATTTCTTCTGACATCATAAGCAACACCTTCCAACACCGCCCTATAGATATCTTTTCTTTTATGTCCTAAGGACAAGCCAAATAAGACGCCTCTCGCATGTGGATACCAATATGGAGCACCTGCACCAACTAAATGGGGGAGCATTAATAATCCGTTTGCCCCTAAAGGCGATTTAAAGGCTTCTTTATCAATTATTTTGTAAGGATCTTCGTTTTTTCCTGCCATCTCGCATTCAACCTGTCCTATTTCATCGCGAAACCACTTTAATGCGGCTCCCGTGGTAAATATGCTTGCTTCTTGAACCCAAGCATTTTTTATTGCATGGCAACTACACAAGACTCTTTGTTTTGGGTCAAAGGATGGTTTGTCTAAATATGCTAAAACAAAGCTTCCCGTGCCCGTCGTGCATTTAATATCCCCAATAGATGTTGCTCCAACCCCTAATGCTGCAGATTGCTGATCTCCAGCCCCAGAAATAACTAATGTGTCTTTATTGAAACCAGACTCGGATGAAATAATATTATCTACCTGTGTTCCACATTCGATAGTATCTGGCATTTTATCTAGATCAATTTCCAATATCGAAGCAATCTCTTCTGAATATTTTTGCTTACTAATATCAAATAACATGGTCCTGCTCGCATTACTGTGATCGCTCACGCACTTGCTCGTTAATTTATAAATGATAAAATCACTAACTAACATGAATTTCCAAGTTTTATTGTATATCTCTGGTTTTTTTTCCTTGAACCAAAGTATTTTTGTCAAAGAGAAATATGGATCGATCGTAAGTCCAGTAGTCTCATATATTTTTTTTGATCCTATCTGATGTTCAATTAATTTCACTTGCTCCATGGTTCTTCTATCTTGCCAGACCAATGCATTATGTAAAGGTTTTCCTTCTTTAGAAATGGGCACAATGGTTTCTCTCTGGTTTGTAACTGAACAACTAATAATTTCTGAAGGATCAATTTTAGCCATTTTAATCGCAGTCTTAATGGTAGCTTTTAAAGAACTCCACCACATTTCAGCTAATTGTTCGACATGAGAGGGAGCAGGGAAAATACTATTCCATTCTTGGTAATTGTTTGCCTTGACATTACCTTTTAAATCGTAAATAAAAGTCCTACATCCAGTTGTTCCTAAATCTAAAGCTGCTATATACATTTCTTATCTTTTTTTTAAATATGTTTCTCTATCGATATAAAAGGGTAGGATGCTAAATAATTTCTTCTATCATCAGTCTTGTAAGCTTAAGTAAATTTTCTTTAATGATTAAAATGTTATTGATTCATTAAATATGAAATACTTTATCTTCACATAAAATATGTAATAAGGTTCTTAATAAATTCCTTTAAGTGAAAATATAATGCCAATCATTTCTTTGCAAGTCACCGACGAATTATTGGAACGGTTCGAAGATGTTAGGAGAAAAAGTGGATTTCAATCCAAAAGCGAAGCTTTAAGGGGGGCAATCGTAAATTTTATTGAAAATCACGATACTTTCGAAAATATGGATGGTTATAAAATAATGGCCATCAACCTCGTGTATCCCTTGAAAGAAATCACTACTGACGAGATTACTGAACTTTTTTCTCAGTTTTCCTCTATTATTAAGACAGTTTCTGATTGGAGAATTGCAGAAAAAAAAATCGAATCCATTCTAACTGTAGGTGAATTTGA
This sequence comes from Promethearchaeota archaeon, assembly GCA_016839425.1. Next base: position 2,743 of record JAEOUI010000085.1, on the reverse strand, counting down.
TATGATCAAGGATTTACATTATAAATTATCAAATATTCGTGATGTTTCGTGTTCAATTCACGAAATCGTAATCGATTAATTGGAAATCTTCCTAATCCAATCAAATAAATCTGAGCGATAAATCTACATTTACTTTTGGATTTTGGGTTAACTCACTCGTACTTATGATGTCTGGTTCTGCTTCTAAATATGTCTTTATATTATCGATATTTATACCTCCAGACACCTCAATAAGAATTTTATTTCTCAAGCCTTTATTTTCTAATAAATTAATCGCTTCTTTAACTTGAACTGGATCCATATTATCGAGCATGACAATATCAGCCCCTTTTTTAGCAGCAATTATGATATCATCAACTTTTTCAATTTCAATCTCGATTTTTTTTGAGAAGCTCGCTTTATTTTTTGCTTCTTCTAGCAGTCCAGCTATATCTCCGTTTTTATATTTCAAGTGGGTGTCTTTTAAAAGAATCATATCGTCCAGTGAAAATCGATGAGTTTCTCCACCTCCAATCTCGACAGCTTTTTTTTCAAAAATGCGAAGTCCAGGAAGAGTTTTTCGCGTACACGCAATTTTAGTTTCTTTATTTGCTTTTTGAATAATATCAACAAATTTTTTTGTGGTTGAACTAATTGCGCTCATGTGCGTGCAAAGATTAAGACCCACTCTTTCCCCGAGAAGGATATTCCTTGTAAGACCATTCAATTCTGCGATTATATCGCCATTTGAAATGTCGTCTCCGTCTTTTTTTTTTAATAAGATATTCACATTTAAAAAGCCAAATAAAATTTCGAGTTCTTGAAGACCTGAAATGCAACCATTGCTTTTGCTGATTATCATTGCTGAAGATACATCGCTTTCGGGAATAAAATCCGAGCTACAATCCTTAAAATGGCAGTCCTCTTCGATATACTCTTTAAGTTTGCGTTCTATTATGATTTTGTTGTAATGCATCGATCAAGAATTAATAGTATAAAAGCCTAAATAAAATTATGGAAAAACTTTTTATTCAAAACAAGGAAGTATCTCTAGAAGCAATATACTTCGAGTCAACATCCAACAAAAAGACTGCCATTTTAATTTGTCATCCACATCCTCTTTTCGGGGGCAATTTTAATAGCAATGTCGTATCTGCCGTCTTTAATGGTCTTAAGGACAATAATATGTCTTGTATGAAATTTAACTTTCGAGGGGTTGGTTTCTCAACTGGGAGTCATACAGATGGCGAAGGTGAAATAAGTGATGCTGCTGCGTGCTTGGATTACTTGATGAAAGAGAAAAAGTATACAGAATTAATCGTTTGTGGTTACTCTTATGGTGCTGCTATTGGGTGCTCTGCAGCGGTTATGTTTAATAATGTTTTAGGATATATAGCAATATCGTTTCCGTGGGACTTAATGGGAGGAGATTACAAAAACCTTACTCAGACGAACAAGCCTAAATTATTCATACAAGGTGATATGGATCAGATTGCTTATTACTCAAATTTTGATACTCATTTCAACTTTTATAAAGAACCAAAAATTAAACTTGTAATAAAAGGTGCTGATCATCTTTATGTTGGACACGAAAGTGAAGTTACAGGGAAGGTTCTTGAATTTTGCGAGAATTTAAATAAAAAGTAAGAAAAAAGTCTCTAAATGCTTGAGAGCTTTTGCAAATCTGCTTGACTATTTTCGATCGCCCAATCCAAGAGAGAATCAAAATATTTTTCCACATCGTCCGAATCTGGTAACTTGGATAAAACTGCTAATACAAAATTCGTATCGGCAGATGGAATGGAAATATTCCGACAAATGATCAAATCGTCGCTATATTTAATTTTTATACTTGTCATCTCGGATAATTTCAAATCTTCAGAAGCAGCGTAGGCAGCATCGCTCAATAAAGTTGCCATGGCGGCTACAATTTTTTCGTCTATATCGTCTGCTTTTTGAGAAGACAATACCAATCCCGTATCTGTTGAAAAAAGCGATGCTCGAAAGTTTCCGTTCTCGTTTAGTTCTTTTAATATCATTTCAAGTTTAGATACCATGAAATTCACATGCTCGCTAATAATTATGATATAAATAATAACATTTCTTTAGTATTTATTTTTATCTCATCAAGAGATTTTTTCATCTAAATTAATTAAAAATGCAGACAGCATGTAATATTTATCATTTATCTCAACTATCATCACGCTCGGTCTTGGTACTGGTTTTTCAAATCCTTTTTTTTGAGGAGGTGGTTTAGGGCGGGTTGGCGAACCGGGATTCAAGATGAGGACATTTTCTTTGGTTCCTTCGATTAAAGGCACGCATGTATTGCCGTGAATGAGTATTCTTAATTGATTTTTTCTTATAAAATCTTTTAGATCACTTGGAAGCTGGTGAATCATCCCAATATTGTAAGGTCCCACCGAGAATGAAATAAAATTGTCCAAATTTGGAATTTGATCTTTTTCCCCTCGAACGCATTTTACAGGTGCTATATTTTTCAATAGCTCTAAAAAGCTAGACGCACAAATATTCCCTAAGTGTAGGATATAATCTATTCCTTTGAATATTTTTTTTATTTGTGATAAGAGTTCTTTAGTATTATGCTCGTCATCGTGTTTTGTAACAAATGTATCAGACAAGACTCCATATTTTACCATCGTTATTATCCCATTCTAAATTATGAGCATGCCTATTAAGAAAATCAAGCAGGCAAAAATAAAGTCAAAAACAATAATAATCAGAATTTCAAAGGATCCAGGTT
>JAEOUI010000084.1 GCA_016839425.1 Promethearchaeota archaeon | reverse complement strand
GAGCTTGTAAGGCAGCTGGACTTGGCATTACAAGGAAAAAAAGTTACCGTGATTTGAAGCGAACATTACCATGTTCGCAAGGATTTTTATTTATTAAAACTAATAGTTCCTGAAAATCAAGATTAATTATTTCTTCTACACCACTTACATCAATTCCAAAAACTCTTTCTATCTCCTTTTTCGCTACATCTTCATCTATAGTAAAATGTGCAATGCGACTCTGGTTAGTTACAAATGCTTCTGGGCACTTTAATACTACATGTAATAGCTTATCTAATAAATCTGGATATTCATTAATCTCCTTGTCTGAAGCAAAGGTAATCTTGTTTTCTAAAGCAGCTTTCCTAATTTTCTCTGATAAATCCTCTTTATCTCCGTCTTTATTGTTTTTCGACATTATTTTAATAAGATTATATTATTATAATAGTTTTTCGAGAATTGTTCGATAATCGTTTTCAATTTTGGACCATTTTCTAATATTTTTTGATATCTCATCATCATATTTTTTAAGTTGAAGATTTCCTGTCGATCCAATGTGAGTTTTATTTTTTATGTTTTTAACAGGGTCTTCTAATTTTAATTTATCAAGGTTATTTCCAACTTCTCGATAGGCGTCTCTAAAAGGCGTTCCTTCCCTTACTCTACGATATGCAGCATCAGTAGCATAAATCTCAGGTAAGTGTGCCTTAATAAGATTTTCTTCAATAGGTTCTAGATGTAAAAAAACAATTTTTGTAACATTTATTATTTGTTGAACAAGCGAAAATCCATTAATTAACAAGCGTTTCGTTTCTTGATAGTCTTTATTATATCCTGATGGAATGTTTGCAATTATATTTTTTATTTGGGATTCATAACCAAGTAAGATGTGAGTTCTACCGCGGACCAATTCCATGACATCGAGGTTTTTCTTTTGAGGCATGATACTGGAACCCGTCGTAATGGAATCGGATATTTTAAAGAATTTAAATTCTTGAGTGGTGAAAAATAACAAATCAGTTGCAATACGATTGAATATTAATCCAAAACCACTTAAAGAGTTGAGAATATGAGCTTCTATTTTTCCTCTCGAATTACCACAATATAACGCGTTTTTTTGCGTTCTATTAAAACCTAGCAATTCCGTAGTATAATCTCTATCTATATCCAATGATACCCCAAATGCTGCACCGCTCCCTAATGGATTCATGTCGTTCAAAATAAATATTGATTCGAAGATCTTTAATTCCTCAATAATATTTTCTACAAAAGATGAAGCCCACATTCCAATACTTGAAGGCATGGCAAGTTGCATATGAGTATATCCAGGCATAGGAACAAATTCATATTTCTTGGCAAAATTATTAAGAGAAGTACAAAAATCTAATAACAATAATATAGTTTTAATTATCTCGTATTTTGCATATAGTCTTGTATCAACTAGAATTTGATCGTTGCGGGAACGAGCTGTATGTAATTTTTTACCAATATCCCCAATTTGTTCAATAAGCATATTTTCTACTTTGGTATGTACATCCTCGTCTGCAATAGTTATTTGAAAATCATCCTTCTCAATTAAAGTCATAATTTCCTTTAATGAATTTATAACTAGATCCAATTCTGCTTGAGAAACGATTCCAATCTTATTAAGCATTCTTGCATGTGCTGAACTACCATATAGATCGAAGGGTGCAAGGCGGATATCAAGAATGTAGTCGTCTCCTACTTCAAATGCTTCAATGTCTTTATCTAAAGAAGTTTCTTTTTTTTGCCAAAGTTTAGTCATCTTTATTCATCACTATGAAATTATTCTTCTTTTGACAATTATAAGTTTTTACATATTATAAACCTATAAAATTCAAAAGAAAATAGTGGACCTGGCAGGATTCGAACCTGCGACTTTCGGATTAGAAGTCCGACGCCCTATCCATGCTAGGCTACAGATCCAATTTAAAAAAAAGTTAATTATATTAGAGATTTAAAATCTTTAAATTTTTAGTTTTTTACACCCTCTAATCAAGTGGACGAAATGAAAACATCCACAACTGTTAATTCAGCTTTGGGAGAATATGCTTTAACAATTTTAGCAGAAATTATTTCTCTGATTTTTCTATTAACTTT
>JAEOUI010000083.1 GCA_016839425.1 Promethearchaeota archaeon | reverse complement strand
ATCTATTTCTTTAAGCTTTACGTGTCTATTCTTATCGTACATCTTTACTTGGATTTCAAACGCATGTTTTTTATCTGAAATAGAATCTCTAGCTAGTTTTACATACACATCTGGATAGCGCGTTCTCCTGCCTTTCTCTGTTTCTACATTAATGGTGGGTTTTTGCTCAACCCATTCTATTTGTTTTGGTCTTTCGTTTTCTTGAAGGACTCTGAGCGCATCAGTTACTTTTTTTTCAACAATATCCGATTGTTTTTTGCCCACATGACGGGCTTGAATGGTATCAAACTGATTTTTAATTTGTTTCTTTTCCCACTCGATTAAATTGCTAAAAAATAGTTCTGAAAATTGGTCGTTTCCTTCTTGCGATGGTTGCCTGAATAAATCGCAAGTCTTTACTCTGACAAAATTGATCATTTTAAAAGGTTTTGTCAAGGGGAAGACTTCAAGTTTAGATTTATAATATCCCCAGATTTGATTTAAATGGTTTAAAATGGCACGATATTCGTGAGCGTGATATTCGTATAAATACGAAAAAAATAATTCCGAGAAGGGATAAACAGAATTTGATGGATCTAAAATGCCCAACCCACTCCAAAAATTATTCATTATCATTGTTAACGCTTCTTGTACCTCACTTAAAACGAGGCGGGTCAAATCGAGCCGATTGATCAAGAATCCTTGTAATTGGGTTCGATAATCCTCGTGCTTACTAGTATAAGCGTTAAACTGCCTCCAATCCTCGTTCGTACCTATTAACACAAACAAACATTTTTTCAGCTTATTCCGCATCTGTAAAATGCTCTGAATAAAAGGTGGGAAAGCAGAACTTTTATCCTTTAAATTATCCGTCAAGTATCCAATATTATCTATACCCACGAGAAAACTGACTGGCTTTTCCTCCATCCATTCCCATGTTTGCGTCAGCCAATTAAATAAAGCGATTACATCGCTGTCAGATTTGAGTAGATCTCCTTCAACTCCTTTTAAAATGTTTTGAGCTAGTGCACTCTTATCAGGGTTACTACTTAAAGCATTAAATAACAGGTCAATATATCGGTTATCGTATTTGAACGACCTTTTCTGATTAAAATCGCCACTTTTTCCCAAGAGCCCAAAAGTTACCTCGCTTTTCTGCAAAACACGCCATCCAAATTTAATGATTTTATATATTTCGTCTAAAATCTCGCCGTTAGATATGAGAAATTCAAATAAATCATTAATAGTTACAGCCTCCACAAATGATATATTAGATAATAGAGTTTCAATGTTTGGAATCAAATCCGAAAATAAACCGATAATCTCGTCTCTGTGGACCTTATTTATCCATAAAATTGATAAACATTTTCTCAAAAATACAGTACTGTATTCTTCCAAAAAATCCCTGTTTTCTTCGGCCAAAGCGTCAATTATGGATGTCCAGAAATATTTTAAAGTTGTAAGTTCTCCTTTTGGAGCGTCTATAAAACAAGTTACGATTTTGCATTCGTCCTTGTTTAAACGACAATATTGTTCTTGAAAAATCTTTTGGGAAATTATGGATTGCATGAAATAACCAAATAATGTAGACTTACCACACCCTCCTGGTCCCGATATGGTGATTCCAAAGCTCTGGTCGTTAAAAACGGATTTGAACAAGGATTCTGTAAGAGTCCTCAAAAATTTATCTCTCCCTACAAATATATCCACCTTCTTAGTCTTATTGTAGGAAAGTTTCGAAAAAGGAGTTATGCTGTTAATTATTTTCTGATCTAACTTTTTTTTCTTGTTTTTATCCATCGCTATCTTCAACCCTTTATAGAAATCACTGTAAAGCGACCATTCCAAAAATTCTATTCTGGTAATATATAGGGTATTTAGGATCTCCACCTTCAGAAAGATCGATTAAGTTCTGATTGAATAATTTTATCAAAATTTTATTTAAAACGCTTCTATCTTCCTCCCTGTGAAGCTTCAAGACGCTTATGACATCGTCCAAGACAACCCATCTACTCCCGTCCGTATTATTACGAATGCATCTTTTAATCGCGCTTAAAATTTCATTGTCTCCTAATATAGGTGACATATTCGCAATTTTGGCTCCTTTAAACTGAGTATCTGTCATGTTAAGAAGTTTTAAAATCTTGTCTTGTTGATTTTGAATAGTATTGAGTGCTCTCTCAAGAACGAGTATTCTTTTTTTCATTTCCTCAAGTTCAGAATTAAGCGTATCTTTCGTGGTGATGGTTTTGGATTGTATTTTATTTGATACATCTAAAGATGATTTTATTCCCTTTTTCTGTACAGCTGCTTGATGTTTTTTACTAATAATATGCCTTTTAGAAGTAGAACCTGTTGGTGTCGTAAATCCCTGACCACATATATCACATTTATATGTCATGTTGATTTTTGTCGTTGATTAATTAATAATGAAAATATGAATAATGTATGAACATAGTAATATTTAAATTTTAATTACTTAACAACTCGTTTACTTAGAAATTGAAAAAATTATTTTCATTGGTAATTAAAACTTCTACTTTTCAGTTGATTGAAGTTGATAAATAGTAACACAATCGTTTGAATCATAATAAGATGTTTGGATTTGTTAAAACTTTAAGCATCAACCCGTCTTGTTTTTTATCGTGAATTTTTTTCCTTGTTAAGCTTATTAAATTAGAATGTTTTAAATTAGGTCGTTTTTGTATTAGATCTCAAGGGTTGATCTATTACTAATTTCGTGTCCTTTTTATTTTATTTTTAAAATTGATTGAAAACTAATGACCGATCGTATTATAAAAGATATGGATGTGGATGGTGATGAGTATATTTCTTCTATGATTGAGATGTATATGGGAAGTAGAATTGAAGAAGTGTATCCCAACAATAAAATAATCCACAATCAAATGGGATCGAGAATACAAAACAGATGGT
>JAEOUI010000082.1 GCA_016839425.1 Promethearchaeota archaeon | reverse complement strand
CATCCCATTCCGATCATCCCATCCTCTTGGCAAGAGTAATTTGAACAAGAAGGGAGCTCTTTTGCTTCTGATCGAAACATCCTCATTGAATGCTGCACATATCCGTGTTCCAAGAGGATTTGTCGACCCCTACGATAATATAAGATTCTTTTATCCTCATAAGTGTTATTTTTATCCCCTAACAGAGTTAAGGGTCTGATGTAAAGTGGATAGAGATAAATTTCTTCGGGATGATATGCCAATGCTTTCTTAATTGATTGCTCAAAAGAACTTAATGTTTGATCAGGAATACCATATATCAAATCGATGTTTAATCGATTTAAATCGTGGGATTTTATCAAATCTAGGACATTTAAAAGTTGCTCTTTCGATTGCAGGCGCCCAAGTGTTTGAATTTCAGTCTCGTCGAAAGTCTGAACGCCGATGCTAATTCTCTCCACACCTCTCTCTTTTAAAATAGAAATCTTTTCGGGATTTATTGTTTTAGGAGATGTTTCGACCGATATGGGCACTTTTAAGGGATCTATTTTGAAAATCTCTTCAGCAATGTCGAATAACTGATTTAATTGAGAAGGCGACATGAGAGTTGGAGTGCCACCACCAATAGCCATCGTAGCAATCTTAGCATTTTTTAAAACATCCATCGTAATTTCTGATTGACGACGCAGCGTATCTAAATAGCCCGAAACGAGCCCTTTTATTTTTTTAGAAGTGCTAAATAGATTGCAATAGGAACATTTAATTTCACAAAAGGGGATGTGAAAATATAGGAATAAGGCGTCTTTTCTCTCTTTTGACCATAGATCTTGTAAGTGAAGAGGGGGGGAAAAAGTCCTATAGGTCGTTTTATGAGGATAAGCGTAAGCGTAGGACTTGAAGGGATCATTTACGAATAATTCTTCTATCATATTCACATCAGATGTTTGATTCAATCTTTCAAACCCTCTCCTATAACGAATTCTGCGTATGGTACCTCCCATACGACAGGATGGGAAAGTCTGTGACCAAAATACCCGTCCTCACCAAAAGCTTCCCCGTGATCCGAACAAATAATAACGAGCGTGGGTGCTCTCTTTCGCATAAACTCAAAAAGTCTCTGAAGGTGGAAGTCCGCATATTCCAAGGCAGCTTCTTGCGTTTCAATAGAGTCTCGTTTCGCACTCTTAAGGAAAATATGGCTTGGTCTGTGAGTAGCAGAAACATTAAGAAAAATAAATACTCTCTTGGAAGAGTCAAGAGAATTCAAGCGCTTAATTGCAACATCAACTTGTTTTTCAGTTGATGTTCGACTTGTTGTTCCTAAGGGTGGTTTCCAATGACTTTCGAGAAAGAAACCTGGAAGGATATTACCAAGATAATTGCTCTTGTTAAAAAATCCAACACCACCCACACAAATAGTGTGATATCCCTGTTTTTCGAAACCTTTTACAATATTTGGTGCATCGAATACAAATGTTTTCGAATTTATCGTGTCATTTTGGGGAAACTTCACGGCAAACAGTCGAGAAGCTTTGGGTTGATTTTCAGGAGTTGGAAAAAATCCCGAGAAAAACGAAAGATGTGCAGGAAATGTGTAATTACCCGGAGTATGTCTTTTCTCCCATTGAGTTTTTGGGAGTAACCGTTCGAGGTAAGGGGTTTTACCCTTTTTTAAGCAATTACAGGCAACATCGTAACGCAAGCTATCTAAAGTCACGAATAATACATCATATAATCCCATTATTTCGTTAGCGTTTATCACGATTAATACTCCATTTGGTATAATTTTTTTATTTCTTGGATGTAAGGTATGACAGTATCAGTAGTTGGATCTATTAACAGGTCTCCAAAAGCGTTCATCTCAATTACGGCGTGATCCCTAAAGCCAGCAGTAATCAGAAGGTCTACCCCAGCATAAAACGATTTTGGAAAACACGAAATTGCCTTTTCGCAAGTCTTAAGAGCAGAAGCCCATTTATCGCTTCCTAATATTTTTAAAACATCCTCGAATCGCCCCCGTTTGTTGGAAAGATGAAGATTCGTCATGGGATTTCGACTCAGGCGAGTAACGATATGCCCTGCTTTTCCATCAATGACCACCACTCGTAAATCGAACAGATGGTTTTTTATTCCCGCTTTCGGCAACCATTCTTCAGCGTGTGCTTTATTACTACAGATAAAATTAACAAGATCCCTTATGTCAGTTGTTTCTGTATATACTTGCATTCGTTTTGAATTGTAAAACTTCAAGGAATCTCCATTTCGAACCATTTCAGAAGTAGTCACTGCCATTTCTTTAGTTCCCGTCCGTCTATACGCAACGACACCAGAAGCACTTGACCCATTAGATAATTTGATAAACGCTCTATTTAAGCCCTTTTCATCCATTTTTTCCAGAAGTTCTTCGTATGAATTCACGGGATCTAAGGATACAGGCATTTTTATCTCGTGTTCTGATAATTTTTTGTAACAATTGCATTTATCAAACATTAAACAAATATCGGAGGGATCATTAAGCAAGCGATGTTGTTCGCAATCTTTTAACTGTTGTTGAATCGTTTCAAGCAAACTACAAAATCCCAAATACCACTGGCGTTGAGGTAAAATCCTTCCTAAATCAAATTTTAATGATATAATTTCTTCAATAGTTAGACGATTATAGTAATTTTCAATGAGAGGCGCTCCAAGTCCCAACAATAATTTTTCTACTTCAAAATCTTGGTCTGGAGATTCTATCCTAACTATTGTTCCTTTTCGAATATATTCTGATAAATGTACTTCTTTTTTAATCAAGGCTTTATAATTCACGACCGTCGCAAGAGGAAGTCCCAATTGAGTCAAAGCTTTTTGAAAGTAATTCACTCTCCATCCTTTTGGATTCCCAATTATGACGATTCCATCTTGGACATTTAAATTTTTAATATTCTTCTCTAAACGGGACATTGTTTCTGTACAAATATAAATTAAAAAATGGTGTAATAAAAAAAAATATTCTCAGTGCGATTTGGGTTCCTTGAATTGTTTATTCACTGAATACCATGAAATTTTTTTTCTCCTTCTATGTTTTTATTTTATAAATACATGAATTTAATAATAAAAAATTAATTGGCAGAAAAGTGAAACATTACTCGCTCATTACAATATATCGTTCTTCTGGGTCTTCTTCTTCACCTTGTCCTTCTTCTAAGTCTATAATAAGTCCTTCTACTAAGCCAAACTTTCCCATCATCTCGTCCGAACAATAATGCCAATGCAAGTCTAATTCCTTTAGATTCTTTATTAATGGGCTGTTGAGCAAGGCTTCAGCACCCTTGTCTCCTAATGTTCCATAGGAGAAATCTAATATTTCAATCCTTTCTAAAAGGGGAGAAGTAGCTAGTGCTTTTGCCAAGTCGTCAGTAATCTCACTGTTTCGCAAACCCAAATATTTTAAATTAGGAAACAGATTACCCACTATTAATTCCTTGAAATCGTCTACGGTGCTAATTTCACCGTAGTATTGACTCCCAAGCCATAACTCGAGGTGTTCCAAGTTGGGAAGCTTGGCATTAAGAACCTGCTGCACTATTTCTCGATCCAAGCCACCACTCTGTAATATTAAGGTTTTCAGGTTTTCAGAAGCGATACCCTCGAGCGAAAGCTCGTTGCTTCCTCTAATGGCGAAATATTCCAGGTTTGGATAAGCTTTAAGAATGGGAGTGAGGTCTGTCTGAATTAACCACGAGACTTCGCATTCTTCGATTATGATATCGCCAAAAAATAACGATTTTAAGCTAGAAAGTTTATCCCTGACGGCAACAAGTGCCTCCACGACATTGTCAGGAGCCATATCGGTCATATCTTCCCAACCACCCCACATACCAACTATTAAAGCCGTTGTGGTCTCCGATCCCGGAGCGTTTATAAACATTGAAAACAAGTCGTTCCAGTTATACTTCTCTTCGTCTTGATATGGCATCGATATCCTATATACAACATTTTGATCGATTACATCCTTCTTCTTCTCTACAAAATCCTCGAAAAAATCTACCACGACTTTGCCATCGAAATTTTGAAGATGCTCATCATTTGTCAAATCGTTTCATCCTCCAATCTATTAAATTGGTAAATTTTATTATTTTAGAAAGAAAAAGAACAATCATATAAAAGTTTGGATAAAAGAATTTAAAATTCACGAAAAAGTGGAACTATTCAACATAAGCGACATAACGATAATCCTCGTCATCATCTTCATCATCGTCCCAATCATCATCTTCGTCATTAAATTTAACGCGTTCTTTCAGAAGTTTATCACTGAAATCAACATCTATTCCATTATTTTTTGCTATTTGATGCAAACATTGGAGCAACTTGTTTGAACAGAAATGGTGATATATATTCAATTTTTTCAAATTTTTCATCAAAGGACTATTTAATAATGGTTCCAATCCTTTGTCAGATAAAGTTCCAAGCGAAAAGTCTAATGTCTCAATTATATTTAATATAGGAGCATTCGCAATGAGTTCTGCTAATTTATCAGCAATTACGCTATTTCTCAAGCCAAGATACTTTAAGTTTGGAAATAAATCTCCCAAAAACAATTCCTTAAAATCGTTTGATGTAGTATTTGCTCCTTGTCGTACACATCCAAGATATAATTCCAAATGTTCTAAAGCGGGTAATCTTCCTTTCGTTATTTGGGCAACGACCGAACGATCCAAGCCTGCCGACTGTATGATGAGGGTTTTTAACTTCTCATGGTCGATTCCCGCAAGCGAAAGTCCGTTACTACCTCGAATCGCAAAATATTCAAGATTCGGAAAGGCTTTTAAAATAGGAGTGAGATCGGGTTGATTTATCCACGATAACTCATTGTCTTCGTAGGTTAAATCTCCAAAAAAAATTGCTCGCATTTCCGGCAACAAATTTTTCGCAGCAACTAATGCTTCTACGATCTGAGTAGGCGCTCGACGACTTTCTTCCCAGCATCCAACTATCATGGCTGTTGTTTTCTCCACACCAGGTTTAGTTAAAAACATGGAAAATAAATCAGTCCAACTGTATTCCTTGTAATCATAAGATATTGAAATGGAATACACGACTTCAGGATCGATTACATTCTTCTCGTTCTTTATAAATTCT
>JAEOUI010000081.1 GCA_016839425.1 Promethearchaeota archaeon | reverse complement strand
GGTTATGGTTGATTGGGCAGGCTATTCAAGAGGAGATTATGTCAAACTCCAAGTTTCCGAACCACTTGAATCTAACACTTACGAGAATATACCACCATATATTGTTAAGATTGGAGACCTTTTGCAATATCCCGTTATTTCCGACCTGTCCTGCCAAGAACCATTGGAAGCAGAGAGTCCAATTGAAATCACATGTGATCTCAATTATGTGGCTCCTTCCATGGATTTCACTTGGGATTTTGGTGATGGTTCCGCGCCATACACATCAAATTCACCTCAAGTATCTCATACATATGATTCAGATGGAACATATACAATCACGGTCACGGTCATAGATAATGAAAATGGTGGGTCTGATGTGTATTCGAAAGAATTTATCATCTCACCTGTAGAAATAGAGCCCGTCATTTCTGAAATAAATTATGATGGATCTTTGGTAGAAGGAGATACAATCGATTTCTCGTGCGTGCTCGAAGAGGAAGGTGCGTTACCAATGACTTATAGTTGGAACTTTGGTGATGGTTCAGACGCATATACATCGGAATCACCACAAGCTTCCCATACATACGATTCAGATGGAACATATATAGTTACGGTCACGGTTACGGACGCAAACGATAAGACCGACACCTATTCAATTGAAATAACCATTTCACCTGGAAGCGATCTCCCTGCCACGCCAATTATATTGATCTCGATGATAGGAGCATTTTTAGGCATTACTTTCGTTATTAACAGGAGGATCAAAAACAGAAAGCGATAAATTGATGATTTAAAAACCATATCTAAATATCTTTTTTTTTCTTATTGTTAATATAATCTTTTAAGAATCATCATTATAAGTTATAATTACCTTATAAATACGAAATAGGAACCAAATACATGTCAGATGTAGAATATCAAGGTAAGTCCTACTCGTTTAAATGGCGCTCAATAGGCTTTTTTTTTTTAGGTTGCCCCCTAATCATTATCATTGTATATTCTTTATTTGAATATTTCTGGGTCTTCACTCATCCCCCCTTCGTCTTCCCGATATCCAGTCTCTTGAACTGGATCACGGGACAAGATTTTTCGTTTTATCCGGGTGCGAATAAATACTTCATATCCGTTCCAAATAAAACCAACATTGGATTTAATGCAGCTTGTTCTGGAATTTACGCGTATGCCATATATTTAGGGATCTGCATTACAACACCTCATAATAAACATCAAGAGCAAAAAAAAAATGTGTGGTATCGGAAAATAAAAAAATTTTTTATGGCTTCTCTTGCGGTTTTTTGCTACAATGTGTTTCGCGTGGTACTCACGATCTTGTTCTATTCTAATGGTGTTCCGTTCAATCCAATGCACGAATATATAAGCTATACTCTTACATTCTTCGCCGTATTCGTTTTTTACTTTATCAGTTATTTTTGGCTCCCTGAATTTTCACTGTTTGTAATTTGGATGAAAGACGATTTAAAACAACGAATAGAAAAATTAAGAGCAGGTGAAAAAACAAATGAAGAATTATCCCCTGTCCACGGAGTAAAGAAGTTTCTTTTAATTTCTACATGGATAATCATTTGCATCGTGCTTTTCTTAATTGTAAGCGTGCTTTTAGTTTAATTTTGATTGGTCTAGCTTTTTGTCCTCGCTATACCTCTTTCTGTAGGTATGACGGCGATATACCAAATCCGTTTCTAAAAATACCCCTTTTGGGCGTCCCAAATTTAAAATAAATTACCCTCACCTTCCGTAAACTCTCTACCCTCTTCTCGATTAACAGCATCAACAAGAAATGTTGAAAAATGAACTTACTCACCCTAACAAATTTAATCTTTATCAAGCCAAAAACTGTGAGGATATTCTCCCTCTAGTAATAAATGAATTTCTCTCATGTATCCAATGATTTAATGGTTAAATTATAAAACAATCTTTTTATGTATTTGAAAGAGAATTCCGGAGTTTTTAAAGTGATATAAATTTGCAAAAAAATAAAGGAAATAAAAATTAAACTAAAAATTGATGAAAAAATCGTAAAGTGGTTTTATGAAAAAAAGAAAAATCGATAAAGTTAGTGTGAAATTTTTTTAAAACATCATTTCTTCTGTAACTCCAATAAATCTTCCGTGGAATATACCTCTATTATCGATTGATTCTCTTTCAATTTTTTATCGTTTGACCAAACGCCACATTCAAGCATCATTGCGAGAGCTAAATATACTGTATCCTTAGGATCGGGAGAAAATTCGCTAGCGTTTTTGAAAAATGGCGTTATTCTATCCTTTGAAACGATAGTTATTTGCTCTTTTAATACATCAAAAAACATGTTAAATTCCTGGTGAGAACGATTAGTCTTTTTTAAAACGAGTTCCTCGTACTTGGAGAATTCTTCAAATAAGAACTCCGGAGCGGAAAGATGTAATTTATCGCTAATTAATAATTCAGCAGTTAATCCTTCCTTAATCAATGCGGCAAATAATATATTTGCGTCAACGACGAGTTTCATTTTCTTTCTTCTTTATAACGTTCAATTAGCAGCTTGCTCGCTTCTCTTCCAAGTTTTAAGGCATCTTCGGGAGATATCTCGCTATCCATGCGAAATCCTTTTAAAAATTGTAATTGAGCAATCTTTTTTTTGATTGAATCCCGTGCCACTTCAGACCAATTTATTTCGGGAAATTTTTCCATCATTTCTTTTAAGTCGTTAGGAATTGATAAAGTAATGTTTGCCATATTTATCACTATATGATTGTTATTATGTGAATATATGTGTGTTCACATATTAAAATTTTCCACTCAAAATATCTTAATTTATGATAATTAGAACGAAGGATTTTTAACAATCAATTTATTCTTTTCAATTGTTCTGATATTCGTATTTTTTTCCGTTCTGTGGTAGGTCATTTATAACGCTTCAGTCCTTATACCAACACATGAAAGCCAAAAATCATCAAATTGGACTCAAACTAATAAAAATTAAACCATTAAATCCCTCTCATGGTGAACCAATTCAAGTGACAAACGTTTATTATCAAAGCAATCGTTGGTTCTTCATTAAATATTTTTAAGTATCTGAGTTAAAATAAATATGTTGATGATAATATTATGAAAAAATTTAGGATTGGTTGATAATATTTCTGACGAAAATTTTGAGAGACTAAAAGAAAAATTCTGATTATAAAATGCATTGCACCTATTCTTTGAATAAAGGATTGTTCATACTTGAAACCATGCTATGTAGAAATAACAATAACTTTAAATAATTAGAACCATACATCCTATTAAACATCCATCTATCAACTAATATATCCTTATTTCCTGTAAAGATGGGTGAATATTGTATGTTGTTTTATGGATTTTTAACACATGTTAGATCAATTAAGGTAAATAAAATGAAAAAAATGAAAATATTGCTAATATATCCCCCATTTCCCTATGGAAAAGGAATGTCATCAATAATATGCAGCCCTCCATTGAATTTATTAATATTGGCGGGTGCTATTCCTGAACACGAAGTTGATATCCTTGATTTGAATGTAAATAAATCACATGACATCGATAAGATCAAAGATAAGATATGTAAATACGATATGGTAGGAATTACGTGCATGTCCTCCACGCTAAGATTGGTTTTAGAAATTTGTAGAATAGCAAAAAAAAATGGAGTTTCTACTCTTCTTGGCGGCTTCCATCCCTCCTTGGATCCAAAAGTGATTGACAACTGTGATTGTATTGATATGATAATCAGGGGAGAAGGAGAATTCACCTTTAAAGAGCTCTTGAGCGGAAAACCAAAACAAGAAATATTGGGGCTCTCTTATCGAGAAAATGGAAAAGTATTTCACAATCCCGACCGACCTTTTATTGAAAATTTAAATGATTTACCTTTTTCACGAAACGAGTTAATTAATCCCCAGCCGTATCATTATGCGTGGCTTCCAGCGTGGGTTATCGAAACCTCAAGGGGTTGTTCGTTCCAATGCGAATTTTGTTGCGTTAACCAGTTTTACAATTGGACTTATAGGACTAAAACTCCGGAACGAGTCATTCAAGAATTATTTCAAGTTCCCTTGGGCGTTAAAGTGATCTTCTTTGTTGACGATAATTTCACCTTGAATAAAAAAAGAGTATTGCGTATTTGTGAATTAATTCAAAAAAACAACCTACATAAAAAATTCTTATTTGTATGTCAAGCGAGGGTTGCAGACATGGCAGATAATCCGGAGTTGGTTCATGAAATGCATCAGAGTGGTTTTGTTTGTGTTTTTCTGGGTGTTGAAAGTTTAAAACAAATGGCCTTGGATCGAATGAAAAAAGGATATTCCCTTGAAAAAGTAATTAGTTGTGTTAATACATGCCATGAAAACGGAATTTTAACCTTTGGTTCGTTTATTATTGGAAATATTGGTGAAACTAAAAAGGATGTTAGAAAAACATTCAAAATGATGAAAGAAATAGATTTTGATTTTATAATGACAATGCCCATAACTCCTTTTCCCGGGACCAAGCTGGCAGAAGAAGCAATGGAAAAAGGGTGGATGAGTAAAGATTTTTCGTGGGAAGATGTACAGATTGGCGAGTCATTACCAATAATGCAAACGCCAGATCTATCAAGAAAAGAAATTCAAGAATTATTATCTGAGAGTTATCGATCGTTCTATACCGATATAAAATTCTTTATCAAAAAATTTCTTTCCCCAAAGAGTCCTTTCCAAAAACATTCCAAAAACTTTAAGTGGACAAGGAAACATGCATTTAAATTCATTAAAAACGGCCTTACTCGATTTATCTTTCGCTTGGACACGATAGTGGATGATGTATACGAAACTGCTTAACTAAATTACTCTAAATCCTTGGATCGTTCGAGGCATGATAATCCATGCTATTAATTTCATTCCTTTAAAATAATTTACTCC
>JAEOUI010000521.1 GCA_016839425.1 Promethearchaeota archaeon | reverse complement strand
TTGCTTGGGAGGCTGCTTCCTGTAAGCTGATTATTCCTTTTTGATACAATTCGATCATTTGTTTCATATCATATTCTTTTATTTTCTGAAGAATAAATTTCCTTATAAGAGCAGAACGATCGATATTCTCTTTTTCCGCTATTTTTTCCAATTTTTCAACGTCTTTCTCATCAATTCTCGTGCTTATAGTTTTACTCATTCTCTTCACCTTCATTTGATAAAAGTTCTAAAAAAATTGAGATTCTATTTGCTGAAGTACCATTAACGGATTTTAACTCTTTTAAAATGTTAATGAATTTTTTTTTAGTTATTTTCTCATTTTTTAGTTGATTATAGAAGAACGTATCCAGTTCTAAAAACCCAATGTTGTATTTCTTAAATTTTTTATTTGCTCGTATATCTGAGCTAATGCATACCCCCTCTTCTTTACCTAAAATATAACAACTGGTTTCGCCAGGATCTCTAAATTTAGGTAGTTCTGCTTTGATATCCACAGGGATAATCGGGATTTGATTCTTCTCAAGAAATATCTTGGCATTATATGCATCGGGATATTTATTTTCAATTCCTTTCTTTATAACTTCGTCATAAACGCTTTTATCAATAACAACCTCATCTTCAAGTAGATCGAAAAAATCTTGGGATAACTCAGTCTTAACAAGGTATATTAGAGCGTTTGCATCCAGTATGAATCTCATATATTAATTATATACAAATGATCCTATTTAAGATTTTATATGTATACAATAGAAAATCTGATTCTCGTCTTAAGATCCCGATTATCTATTCAGTCTAATTTCTCTGCTTAACTAGTCTTAGCTGATTTTTAGGGACTAATAACATGTTATGCATTAAAAGTGGTTAATAATGTAATTCAATGGAACTACTCTTTTACAACCCAAAATTTCAATAATAACCGAACTAGTGCAAACATTTTAATAGACCAACGTGTTAAATTTCAATATTATTAACCTTTAAATATTAGTGAAAAAAGGAGAACGATAGAAACATGACAATTTATTGGAATGAAAAGGCTGAAACAATGCCTAGAGATGAACTTGAAAAACTTCAAGGGGAAAAGCTCAAAAAATTGGCAAACTACGTGTATCAGAACGTTGAATTTTACAAAAAGAAATTTGACGAGATGAGCATTAAACCCGATGACATTAAAAGTGTTTCGGACATTACCAAGCTTCCTTTAACGCTGAAAACAGATTTAAGGGATCATTATCCATTCGGCTTAAATGCCGTCCCGATGAGTGATATCATCCGAATTCATGCGTCAAGTGGTACTACGGGGAAGCCCACGGTAGTGTCATATACTCGAAAAGACATTGATGATTGGACAGAAATGATGGCAAGAACGGTTTGTGCTCCTGGAATCACAAAGGACGATGTAATTCAAAACGCTTATGGTTATGGGTTATTTACAGGAGGTTTAGGCTTTCATTATGGTGCTGAAAAGATCGGATGTGCTGTAATCCCTATTTCTGGAGGGAATACGGAGAGACAACTAATGCTCATGCAAGATTTCAAATCAACCGTACTGACTTGTACTCCAAGTTATGCGCTTTATGTAGCCGAATATGCCAAAAATGAAGGGATTGACGTGGAGAAATTAACGCTCAAAAAAGCAATCTGCGGTGCAGAGCCTTGGTCTGATAATCTACGTAAAACCATCGAGGGCGTGTTGAAGATTGACGCATATGATATTTACGGCTTGAGTGAAATTTATGGTCCTGGAGTATCGGTTGAATGTGAGGAAAAAAATGGCATGCACGTTTGGGAAGATTTCTTTATAGTCGAGGTATTAGATAAGAAAACATATGAACCCGTTGCTGAAGGTGAAGAGGGTGTATTAGCTTTCACGACTCTTGAGAAAACGGGCATTCCCTTAATACGATATATTACCTATGATATTGCAACGTTTACTAAGGAAAAATGTGCTTGTGGCAGGACTTGTGGTCGCATGAGTAAGGTCACTGGAAGGGCAGATGACATGTTAATTGTTAGGGGTATAAACGTGTTCCCAAGTCAAATAGAGCATGTTCTTTCTTCCATTCCAGGTGTAGCAGGCTATTATCAAATACTCATTGATCGGGATATAATAGATTCACTTTCAGTTCAAGTTGAACTCACTCCTGACACGTTTTCAGACGAGATGAAAGTTTTGGAGAAATTCAAGAAGGACATCGAGCTTAAATTATATAACGTTCTTCAAGTAAAAGCAAGCGTCGAGCTAGTATCTCCTGGAACCCTGCCAAGATCTGAAGGTAAAGCTAAACATGTAATTGATAATCGATCAAAAAATATATAGGAGGAGATAAAACAAAATGTTAAAACAGATTAGTGTGTTTTTAGATAATCAACCTGGTCAGCTTCAAAAGTTTACTAAAATATTACTTGATGCCGAAATAAATCTCCGAGCCATTAGTATATCAGAAACAGCGGACTATGGGATTTTACGGATTTTAGTCGATAAGACTAAAGAGTGTTTGAACATATTAAAAGACAAGAATTATCTAGTTACCATTACAGATGTTCTGGCTGTCGACATTCCTGATAAACCTGGTGCTCTACATGAGATCTCGAAGATGTTGGGTGATGATGGGATCAATATTGAATATTTGTATTCCACCATTTTGAAGGATGAAGCGATTATTGTCCTCAGAATTGACGACATTGAAAAGGCTAAAGGTGTATTGAGTAAAAATAATGTCAAGCTAGTCAGTCCTGAAGACTTTAAATAAACTTATTCTTTTTTTTTATTCTTTTTTTACTTTGATGGAATTTTTTCTAAACCATAAGTATTAGTCTTCAATAAGTTTAGTATATCGTAAAGGATAAGCCTTAATAGGATTAGATGATAAATCTACTTTTTCCAAATTAGGAAGTCTAAATATTGAACGAGGAATTTGATTAAGCTGATTTTTTTCTAACGACAGTGTCTTAAGATATTTTAATCTCCCAAATGATGATGGGATTTTCTTAACATTACATCCCCTCAATGTTAAATGCTGGAGTTTTTTAAATTCAGAAACACATTCTGGTAATCTTTCAGGTAAGCTCCAACCATCTAATTTGATTGTTTCTACGTGACCATTGAAAATGAATATTAACTGACCCCATATGTTAAGCATAAATTTTTTCCGAAAATGTGACCTTGAAAAAATGAAGTTCATTCTTTCAAGAGGAATTTCAGGATCTTCCCCTAATTTAATTCCAAAAAGAAGTCTATTATCAAGAGCTTCATCGAGCTCGATTAATGTACTTAAATCTTCAGGATCAATTCTCAAGAATTTGCTAAATTTTTCCAATCTTTTCATTAATGCTGCATTAAATTCTGGACGAAGATGGTTTGATTTCATTATACCATTGTTAACAGCCCCAAAATCTTGTAGCTTCTTGAAATTATTTAATCCCCATTCAAAAACATCTTTTGAGTTTTTTTCAAACAAGGTAGCAAGAATTATGCTTGCTTTATACTTTACTTGAGCATCAGGATCAGAGATAAACCAATATTCTACCAAGTCAAAAATTTCCTTATCATCTAAAGAATGTTTCAAAATTGCTTCTAAAACATCCAAAATCCTGTCCTTGCGAGTGAAATCCCTTGATAAATTCAGAATATAGTGTTTTAACTCTGATTTATGGTTAATATCTACTAAATTTGCAACCATTAACTATTACGATCGTTTATTCTGATCGTACATAATGATACATGCGTTATAATCTAGGTAGTTTTTGATCATTGTTTCCAAAGATGATTTTAGCGATAATTTTAAAGCAAAAGGATATTATTGATCATATTAAAATTTTTAAAAAGTGTGCGAAT
>JAEOUI010000080.1 GCA_016839425.1 Promethearchaeota archaeon | reverse complement strand
CATGTTAACTCCGATTCCAATAAAAATATATCCAGAAAAAATAAAATCAATTGTCTTTGTTTTTGATTTCTTATTCCAGAATTTTTTAAAAAATCCCATAATTCCAAAAACGACCGTAGTAAATAATGAAAGCAAAGCCATATAACCCTGTCTTTCTTCAATATTAGGATCAAATATTCCTGAAATAGCACCTCCGAAGTTATACACGGATAGTATGAAAGGAACCCATGCGATAACTATTAAAATAAGTGGCATAATGAAACCCATTTTAGTCTTCTTTTTCAAAAGAACATTCTCTTGCTTTTTTAATAAATAATGTGAATGTCTATAAGTAGTTTGAAGGATGGTTGACATCTGACCCGCCGCTGCGAAAAAATTTAAAAAGAACAAGGGAAATATTAAAAACCAAAAGATAACAATGCTTCCGATCCCTTTAGCGGTAATTACAGAGATAATGAAAATAGGTACAATATAAATCAAGACATAAAGGATTATCGTACCGATATAGACTTTGAACCCTGAAAATCGATCTAGGACTTTTGTTTCCAATATTTTATGAAATTCATGCACGGAGTCACTTGTAGGGCGTCCCAGATAGGTTATCTCCCATAATGGATAGATAACGAGAATTACAATCAACATCATTAGCAAATATCCTGAAAAGGAGACTGGATCTTGAGCCTCAAGCAAGATATCAAATGTTAAATTGATTATAAATAATAACGAGGTTGAAAACATGAATCCAAAAAGAGAACACGAAATCCAATCTTCAACAATAAATTTTTCTCCTTCAATCAAATTTATCTTTCTCAGATTTTTGAAAACTAACATGAATCCAAAAAAAAAGAACAATATTCCAATACCGATATATAATACATACAATATTTCTAATGCCAATTTAATCATACTCCTCTTTTAAGTTATTTTTTATTTCTTCAATGGATTTAGTATCTATAGTGTCTTTTAAAATTGAATCAAGATTTGCTTTTTTCAATTCCTCGAGATTTTTTATGCCTATTTCAAACAATTTTTTAACTATATTAACATCAATTCCATCGATTTTTAACATTTCAATAATATTTTGAAGATCTTTATATTCATTTTTACTTAACTTCAAACGTTTACGAATGTTTTTAACGAACTGCTTCTTATTCATAAAATCCTCAATTGTGAAGTTATGATATTTTTTTAATTCAAGAGCTCTCTCCAAATTCATTAGCGAGGAAAAAGATAATCTAATCAACGGTATATTTAATCCATGTTTAATACTCATGGTCATCAGTTTTGAAAAATAAATCCACTCATCAATAGTTGAGAAAGTGGGTAAAGATAAAATTATGAAATATGTCTGCTCCTCAAGATTCTTTAATTTATAATAAATTCTTGATGCTTGACGATGGGATAATTCCTCGATAGAGTTAATATTGATATTGAACAATAATTCTGCGTCTCGCACAGAAACTTTAGGAATGCGGTATAAATTCAAAACATTAAACCATTGCTCAACGCGTTCCTTATCGACTCCTGTTATTTCAATAATTTGACTTGGAGTATGTTTCAAAAAATCATCTGCATATTGGATCCCCCTTTCATTGAGTTTCTTACCATAGAGATCACCAATACTTTCAAATTCCCTTAATTCTGTTTTCGTCATATTAATCTCCAAAAAATTAAAAATTACAAATATTATTGTTACTACTGAATTTAAATTTTATTTTTCTTCCAGATCCTTTGCTTTTTTCTTGTAAAATTCAGATTTTTTATTCTGATTGATAGATTCGTGAAGTTCAGATAATTGTTTCAATGTAGAAATAATATTTGGTGTATCGCCTATTTGTTCGTAAATCTCCATGGCTTTTTGGCGATATTCAATAGCCTTTTCTGTGTTTTCCTGCATCTTATATGCTGTAGAAATACTTCCGTGCGTCCATGCAATACCGTTCTTGTCTCCGATCTGTTGCTTGATTTTTAATGATTCTTGAAAGTTCAAAAAGGCCTTGTCAAATTGCTTGAGCTGACGATTTGCGGTCCCCATATTTTGCAAGTAATCTGCCTTATCTTTCAGAATTTTTTTGTCCTCTGAATTTTCAATTAATTTTAAGGCCTTGCTGTAATAATCGAAAGCTTGCTTGTATTTCTCAAGATTGTAGCATGCCATACCTGTGTCGTTTAAAACAAGGGATTGGAGGTGTTTGCTCCCTTGTATTTTATAGATCTCGCTTGATGCTATAAAATTATCTATCGCATTTTCATACTTTCCAAATTTAACATTCACATTTCCAATATCCCTTAAATTTCCTGCCTTGCCAAGTTCGTCACTTGTTAATTCGTATATAAGGATTTTTTCTTTAAGGAACTTAATAGTTTCCTTGTATTTTCCTTGGTTGAAATAGATCATTGCAATTGATTGCAAGAGGCTCAAATAAACATCGTGATAATCGTGTTGCAACGCAATTTCTTTAGCTTTACTATAGTAATCAAGAGCTTGGTCAAAATTTCTTTGATTTTTTAATACATAAGCAATGTTTTGTAGATGTATTATTTGCGATTTAAAGTTGCCCAATTCCCCATCCAATTGTGCTGCTTTTAAGAAATGATTAATAGTATCTTCGATTTTTCCTAGTTTGTAATAATTATTACCCAAATTTTCGTGAAAAAACCTTTCATCTACTTTATCTCCTAATTTTATACATGCTTTTAATGCTTCAGCGAAAAAATTGTTTGAAGTTTCTAATTGGTTCAATTCTCGATAAAGCACTGCAAGATCGTTATCCAGTACTTTAACCCAACCTAGAAGGTTTGATTCATTTGCTTTTTCGAGGCCTTTTAAATAAAGCTCAGAAGATTGGTCGTTTTTTCCTTGTAAGTGATAGATTTTGGCTAATTTTTCGACTGCTTTAAAAAATTCGTCATTAAGTTCTAATTTTTGGGCAATATCTAAAATATTTGATAGAATTGAGATGCAATTTTCTAAATCGTTCACTCTTCTATACAACCGCGCAATATTGCCTAATACAACAACTTTTGACTTTAATTCTTTAGCTTGTTCGTAAGCTTCAGAGGATTTCTTGTATAAATTAATTGATTTTAACAAGCTTTCGTTCGAAGGATCTAATTTTTCGTTCATCAACCCAATTTGATTCAAAGAAAAGGCAACAGAGCTAATATCATTATTTTTTTTTGACACTTCTAATAAAATTTCATAATATTTTAAAGCTTCATTAAAGCTTTCCTGTTCTTTAAATACATAGGCAATATCAGAAACTATAATGGATTGAGATTTCAAGTCATTCAAACTTTCTGCGATTTTAACAGCTTTTATATAGAATTCTAATGCTCGATCTGCATTTTTCATATTATAATAGCAATTCCCAATATCTGTTAGAACTTTTCTCTGCCCGTTCTTGTCTTCATTTTCTATTACTATCTCTAAATATTTTTCGAAACGACCTAATGCTTCGGAATAGGCCTTCTTTTTATAAAGACTTACTCCAGTGTTATAGGTAAGCGTTTCTAATAAGTCCAACTTTCCGCTTTCTTGACAAATTTCAAATGCTTCTTTATAAATACTAATGGCATCGTCATACTTACCCATCTTGTCGATAAGCTTACCCTTATATGCCAAGTAATTGGCCATATCCCCTTTATAATCCAAATCCTTGGCGATTTGAATCGCGTCTTCGTAGTACTTTAGTGCTTTATCGTAATCTCCTAATCCTTCGTAATCAAAACCCACATTATGAGATCGGATGGCAATGTTTTGTTTCTGTTCGTATTTAGTAGCAATCTCCAAGGCTTTAAGGTGTATTTCTAAGGCAGTATTAAAATCTTTCTTTAATTCTGAATACAATAATCCCTTGTTGTTTAAGGTATACCCTTTATTGGAAAGATCTCCTAATTGATCGTCTAATAAGATTGCTTTATTATAATATTCTAAAGCTTCCTCAAAATTACCTTGTTTTCTATGAATTGCACCGATACTCGTGAGTCTGGCTGCTTTCCATGCCTTATATCCCAGAAGATCGTCGATCTTTATCGCTTCTTGGAATAGTTTGATGGCCTCGTCGTATTTAGATTCCTCTATTTTCATCTGCCCCAAGTTGTTATAAATTGACGCTTTTAATGAGAGATTTCCTACTTTATCGTTTAATTTCAAGGCTTCGTCGTATAAAGCGTACGATTTTTCTGTTTGTCCAATATTATTGTATACAACGGCCATATTTGCCATTAAATTCGCTTTTTGTTCGTCATCATTCTTCTCGTCGTAAATCTTTAATGCTCGCTTGTAATCGTCTAAGGATTTTTGGTTTTCTGCTCTTTGCTTGTACATGTCTCCTCTATTATTTAAATATACAGCAAGATCCTCCACGGAATTAGCCTCTTCTGCAATTTTTACGATTTTATTGTATATCTTCAATGATTCTTCCTTTTTTCCCGTAGCATCGTAAAGCAACGCTAATTTGTTTAATATATTTGCTTCTGCCATTGGATTTTCCCTTTTTTTTGCCTCATTAAGCGCCTTTTCTACAGATTTTATTGCATCGTCAAGCTGAGAAAGTCGTGAATAGAGGTAATAACTCATTTGATATTTGTTGTAAGCGTGTTTATATTCGTCATTAATCAAGGAATCAATTATTTTATCTAATTGGTTTATGCTTTCATCAGGTTCCTGCAATCTAGGATAGGGAGCATTCTCACATAACAATGACCATAGATGTTTTTCGATGAATGTTAATGTTTTAGTCCTAACGAGAAATATTTTGGTTTTTTGATTTTTATTGATAAGCGCTTCAGAAATTTCGAGAAGCATCTTTTCGATTGAAGTCAATTTGTCTCTATTTATAAAATTAATTTCCTTTTCTTGAATTAACTCTCGCACTTTATACTTATCAATCAAATTCGGATCATGTTCGATCCAAATAATTTCGTTCACATCGTCTAATTCCCGTAAAGTGGGACCAATGTCGAAATCATCGCTTCCCGAGTAACCGCAAATAATTATGCTTCTATTTTTAGAGAGATTCTCGACCAAAGAGCTTTTGAAAGGTTCGATGGCAAAAGTCTCTCCTAATTCCCTATCCTTTCCAAGAGATGATATGGTCGTAATTAATGTTTCGGTTGTCATTTCGTTGGTTATGATGTTCCTCTTCGATCCATGTATTTTACAAAGAGGATATTTTCCCTGGTCGTGAATTACCTCTGGATTAATATATTTTTTAAAATCTTTTTTTGTCAAGATTGGAATGATCAGATTTTTATTGCTAACTATATCCATCAGGGCGTACTCGATTAAATAGTCAAAATTCGTTGTAATCACATCGTTTCCATTAACTATCATCCATGCGATAAAATAATGAATTAAATTAGGGCGTTCGAAATATTCAAAAAAATTCATAAATTTGAGATTGGTATCAAAATATCGCTGGATCGCTTCAATTACGAGCTCATATCTCAAATTATTCAAGCCAAGTATCTTTTCCTGCTCTTCTTTTGGACAGCTTATTTCGATTAGATGCCTAACTATTTGTCTTGCGGATAAAAGATTTGATGGGGGATCCATCGAAATTCCCGCTCCTGCGAAGATAGTATATTTTTTCTCTCTTGAAAATAATTTGATGAGATCTTTCTTTTCTTCACTAAAAATTTCCAATTATTCATCTTTCTCCATACATGTCAGCTATAAATAATACCGGCTAATGATTTAAAAAAACTTGGAAATCTTTTTAATAGAAGATAGTTGATTTAAAATCTATTATATAATGTATAATAAATTATTTAATTAGAATAAGTTGTATTTCTAAACATCTTAATAGCTTTCAATTTTTTAGCTTAAAATTTCTCTCTTGGAAAGGCTTACAGAGAAGTCGTATATTTCGTTTTCTTCTCCTTTAAATCAGTTAAGAATAAGAGCTTTCATCATTATTTTTTTGATTAATTAAAGAGTCTAAATAAAATTGAGATTTGAATAAACTTGTTAATAATTCAAAATTTAAAGTAATATCTTTACAAAATCATATCTGGAAATACTTTAATTATTTTGACAAATTCTCTTGCACTCTATATCCAACTATTCTTTTAATCAAATCGTAGGGAATTGCTTGGGTTATTGGAAATTTAATAGGTCCTTTTGATACTTCGTAAGGGAATAGCTCTTTCTTAAACTCTTGAATTGCCGAAGGGGTAGGATAAAACCCAATATGATTCTTATAAGCCGCAAAATGAACTAAGTTACCCTTTAGTTTAAATGTAGGTATCTTGTAGCTAATTGTTTCTTCTGCTTGAGGTGCGATTTCTTTAATCACATTCCTCAATGTTTTTAAAATAGATTGAGTATTTTCTGGAAATAAACTAATGTAATCGTCGATCGTATTGACATTTTTTTCATTATCGGACATACGATTATTTTGCATTAAAGATTATATTAATATTTCTTTCATTTCTTATAAGATGAGAAATAATATGATTCTTGATTCTATTATTGATTGTAAATAATATAATTATGAGAAAAAAAAAGAAAAATAATTTAATAATTTATTCAGTCTTTCTTCGCTTGTAGGCGAAAATTGCTACGCAAGATATGATTCCGATGGCTCCGATTACAATAAAAAGATCAAATCCTGGTACGCTAGGAATATTTGAATCTCCCGTTCCAGATCCATCGTTAGATCCTGAATTGTCCCCTGAGTCGTCGTCTGGATTATATGTAGCAACCCAACTCACTACAATTATATCCAGAACAATGTCCGCTTGTACCTTATGTTCGTGCAAAATCAAGCCTGTATCTGTATCGACCACTCCAAAACTTCCACCGGGATAGGTTGCGTTCACATATGTGCAAGATTTTCCCGCGAACATTCCCGTGGTTTCTCCATATATGGCGACAAGATCGGCTACTTCCTCATCGTCCTCATAAAAGCTGCTAATCTCTTCATTGCCAACTAATATACCATAGGAATATAAATCAGCCATTATATCCCCATCAGGTCGATTTACCGCTGTAACTCGAAAACCAGCGTAATTTTCCACGCCCGGGTTGTAGCTTGAGGTTTCGCGTACTGCAAACTCGTCTCCAACGCTAACTCCGAGCCATTCGGCAGCTCTAGCGTTCATCACAAACAAACTACTCA
The DNA here is from genome assembly GCA_016839425.1 of Promethearchaeota archaeon. Next base: position 3,255 of record JAEOUI010000080.1, on the reverse strand, counting down.
TTGCGAAAACGCAAAGGATTACGGCCAGACTAAAGAGAATTTTATTCTTTGTTTTATTCATTTTAGATTACACCATTTTTTTTACTTGTAGTTATGAAGATCAGCACGAACAAGGTATAAAAAAAGATATAGGATAAAATTGAAAACTTGAATGCTCAAAAAGAGATAAATTGAAATATTTGTTGAAATCCATCAAAGATTTTATGTGATATTGCTCAAATACTTTTATTGAAGTTACAATTTATTAGTTAAAAACTCAAAAACTCTCATAATGATTCATTTTTCAAAAATCAACTTAAATTTTTATATTAAACCATAATATTGCTTCATTCTAAAGACTTCTTCACAAATTCTATATTATAATGCCATTTAGTAAAAATAAAATAATTTTTAATAAAAAATACCTAAGAACATAATAAGTCTAATATAAAATTGCTACCCTTAGAATAATCCCCTTCGATTCTATCTTCAACTTCAATATTTCCTCCATATCTATCCAAGATCTTTTTCACGAGCGATAAACCCATTCCCATACCATGATCCTTAACATCTTCGCTATATGTCTTTGAAAATAGTGTTTTTTTTTTCTCGTTCGGGATTCCAATGCCAAAATCCTTGAACTCAAGTCTGAGTAATTGCTTGTTTTCTAGTTGGTGTTTCGATACCGAGATTATGATCTTAACTTCTAATTTGTTGCGCGTGTATTTAACGGCGTTGTTAAGCAGGTTGTCGAATACATCGATTAGGAGCTCGTTTCCTTGAACTTCATCTTTCTTGGTTAAACCGTTTACATCAATATTAATAACTCGATCTTTAAAACCTAATTTCACATGTTCAATAGATTTTTCCAAGAAATCTAAAACATTGACTGAATATAATTCCAAAGCTTCTTCGTCTAATTTCGAGAGTTTGCGTACATTAGCAATGAGGGCCCTCCCTCGATTCACGTGATCCTTGACGATCTTAAATAGAGACCCAAATTCTTTTAACTTATCAGGATTATCTTGAATTAAATCGAAATATTCCGCCGATAACTTGATATTTTGGAGAATGTTGCTCATGTCATGAGCAAAAAGATCGTTAAGAAAATTTACGCGCTTATATGCTTCCTTGAATTTCTTTTCCGATTCAAGGAGATCTTCCTTATATTTCTTTTCCTTATTAACATCAATGACGGTTATCATATCTGCGGGGGAACCTTCGAAAATAATGGATTTTGAATATATCTCGACCCATTTATATTCTCCACTTTTATTTTTAGTACGATATTGGTACTGAACGACCGTGCCAAGTATTCCTTCTTGTTTTTTCTTCAATTGTTCGAAGACAAATTTTTTATCTTCTGGATGAACCGGATCTAAAATTTCTTTTAATGTCCAATGCTGAGATTCTTCGAAAGGATATCCAAAAATCTCTTCTGCTCCCTTGTTAGCATATATTATCTTGTTATTTTGAATAATAGTTATGCCCATTATACTTTGTTCGTTGACAATTCGTAAAATCTCTGATTCTTTTGAGACCTTTTCCTTCATTATTTCGAGTTTTAATCTTTGTAATACGAGTTAATTTTGTAAAAAATTACCCTTATATTTATAATGATATTAATAATAAAAGTATAAATTTTCGTGAAAGCCCTCTTTCACGATCATTCCTCTTCGACTCCTACAAACTCCACGACAAAGTTGCTTCCCTTGGTGTGATCTCCTTGTATTCGATCCTCGACATGGATACTTCCACCGTATCCTTCAACAATTTTTTTTACAAGGGATAAGCCCATGCCCATCCCTCGTTCGCTTAAATTTTCGCTGTATAATTTTTTGAACAATATTTCTTTTTTTGCATCAGTAATACCAATTCCATAATCTTTAAATTCAAATATCATCATTGGAATGTCATCTTCATCGTTGTATAGTTGTGATATAAAAATTGAAATTACAACATCTTCTTCGGGATCTGTATATTTTACGGCATTATTAAGGATATTATCGAATACATCGATCAAGAGTTCGTTTGCTTGCACCTTAATTTTATTGTTTAAACCATTTATTTTGATGTCAATATTTCTATCTTGAAAACCTGTTTTTAAATGGTCAATGGATTTATTCAAAATGCTTGAAACATTAACAGGATGAATGTTTATTGTAGTATCATCTAAATGAGATAATTTTCGAACATTATCAATGAGGGTTTTCCCTCTATCTGCATGCTTTTTTATTATCTCAACAACATCTCCAAATTCCTTCATTTTTTCGAGATCTTCCCGAAATAATCCGTAATACCCGATCGAAGACTTGATACTCTGAAGTATGTTGCTCATGTCATGCGCAAAAAGATTATTGAAAAAATTCACGAGCTTGTAAGCTTCTCTGTATTTTTCTTCGGAGTCTAGGAGTTTTTGTTCGTATTCTTTTTCTTTTGTAACATCTCTTGCTATGCAGAGAATTCCTTCGTTAATTGGATACATTCTAACATCAAAGAAATATTTAAAACCATCTGCTCTTATTACATGATCAACGACATTTTCAGAAATGCCTGTTTCTAATGCTCTTTTCAAAGCATTATAGAATGTCGTCTCAATTAAAGTTGGATATAGTTCAACTATTTTTTTTCTAATCAATTGATTGCTTGTCTTACTCAAATAATTCTCTACATTCTTATTTATTAATATAATTGTGAGTTTATTATCAATCACGAGCACGAGGTCCGTCGTTGATTCTAAAAGGGTTTTGAATTGGGCTCTCATCAATTCATAACGATTTGCCGCTTCCTTGACTGTCTTTTGCGCTTCTTTCTTATCCGTTATGTCTATAAAGGTTAATAGATCCGCTGATCTACCTTTATATATTATCGTTTTTGAATACAAATCTATCCATTTTACATCGCCCGATTTAGTTATCGTCCTGAATTGATAATTAATAACGGCATCAGGATCGCCTCTTTGCTTTTTTAGGGCTTGTGCCCGGACAAAATCCCTATCATCAGGATGGACGGGCGTCATTATTTGAGTTATGTCCCAATCTTTTATTTCATCGAAAGAATAACCGGAAATATCCTCGTAAACCTTGTTCATGTAGACGATTTTATTATCTTGAATGATATTTATCCCCATAATGGTTTGTTCTTGAATAACTTTTAATATTTCTTCCGAATGTCTATAATCATTCTTTTCTAACAAATATTATTCCCTTGTGCTTTAAATGATCGTCTTTTAAATAATTTAAAGGTTTGAGCCCAAATATATATTTTAAAAAAATT
>JAEOUI010000520.1 GCA_016839425.1 Promethearchaeota archaeon | reverse complement strand
TAGGAGGGGGTAATGGAGGGGGAGCTACATCTTCTGGTGCTTTCGGCGGTGTTAAAGGAGGAATTTTTTGCTCTGCAACTATTTCATCCGCTTGAAGTTCAGGCTGTTTGGGTAATGAAGGAGGTTTTTTTAATAATACTGATTCTTCGATTATTGGGTTTTCCTGCATTATTTCATCCACATCTTCAGAGGGTTCATTAGTTTCTAACTGTTCCTCTTCTTCAATGCTTTCATAAACGTATTTTCCTTCTTTAGGCGCTTCTTCATCTTCAACTTCAATTATATCAGATTCATCAAAATCTTCTCCTTGCTCTTCTCGATAAATCATCGTTACGTAATCCTCATCAAGCTTTAAAAGCGTCTCGCACTGAGGACATTTGAATATATGAAGGAATTCCCCAATATGATTATTTATAGAATAGAGGGATGCACAACAAGAATGAAATTTTAATCCACAATTATAACATTTTCTAATTTGATCAGAATATGCATCGCAAATTGGACATAATTCCTTATCACATACATTGCATATTTCCTCATCATTAGGACCTAAAGTGATCAGATCCACAGCTAATTTCTCGTAAAATGGTTTATCCTTCTCCAAAACTAAGCTCCCGTCTGTTTTTACTATATTAAATTCTTTTCTATTTTTAACCAAAGATCCGATTATGTCTAAAAAACGCCTCTGGTCTGGTTCACAATAAAAGATTCCGCCTTGCGTTTCTGACGTGATGACCTTCAATTTCACATCATCAGAATAATAGGTTTGTTCACCTATTCGGATTATATCAACTGAAGTTGAAAACATCTTAGATTTTACTATAAGGTCATAAAGCGCGTTATTGTAATCTTCATTTCGGTCGCTTGGAATATCAGATATGACAATAACCCTAAAATTTTTTGGGTCTGTTTTGCTTTTTCCAAAAATATAAGATAAAATTTCAAAAAGACCGTTTTCGAAGAAACTCACTTCATTTTCACGAGTAGTCCATCCATCCTTGATTAAATTACAGATTTCAACGGGCTCTCTTTTATTATAGACGGTTATGGGATTGGCTTCCCCTTGAAAGATGACAATTCCGTAAGTTGAAGATTTACTATATGAGTTTTTTTCCTCAATGAAGCTTTTAATGCCTTTTAATAAAGTCTTTTTTTTAAGGGTATCTGAAACTAAATCTAAATAAAATATAACCTCCTCTTCGCTGGGAGAATTATCTTTTTTATCTAAGGATTTATCAGACACCATGATTCTTTATTTTCGACAATATTGATAAATTTATGATTAAAATAAAATGAATAGTTTTTAATAATTTTTATATGATATTTAAGACATTTAAGATTACCTTTAAAATTAGATTGTATTAAAAAGATGGTTCTAAATAGGAAAAAAAATTTTTTTAATCTTCTGAGAGAACGAACCCGCAATTTGTACATTTTTTTCCTTGTTGAGAGGAAATGGGAACACCACACTGAGGACATATTTTGACCCGGGAATTTCTGCGACCTTTATTTGTTTCAGAGGGAATAGTAGACAAAGTGGATTGTTTTGAAGTTTCAATGTTTACTTCTGCTTTATAGGAGGAATCAGAGCGATTTATTTTTTCATACACTAATTTATCTCCTACTTTCTTTACAGAATAGACTTTACCAAAGAACCCCCCAATCCGGATTTTCTTATTCCCTTCAGGAGAAGGTAGAGTTTCTTTCAGCAGAGTTGGAATAGAAGTTAGCTTCTTTGAAGGCACAGGCAAGTCAAACTCAACCTTCAATTTTGGTTCTTTTTTATCAAAATCAGAATCAATGATGTGAGGGGCATCATCATCATAGCCATCCATTGGAATTTCTTGTAGATCTTCAAAACCAATATATTCTTTAACTGATGTAAATTCGGAAGATTCTGAACTATCAATATCTATTATGTCATCTTCACTAATTTGTAATAGTACATCACATTGAGGACACCGCCAAATATGGGGGATGCCAATATTATGATTAATGGTAAAATTTGTAGCGCAACAACTATGAAATAAGGTTCCACAATCTTCGCATTTTAATAAAGGCATGCCTGATTCAGAGAGGCAAACAGGACATGTATTTTCACCACAAAAATAACAAACTAACTGTTCATTATTTTCATCCAATTCTGGTTTAAGTGGCTTAGCTAAACGACTATAAAATGCATAATCTTCTTGGCTAATTTTTATTTGATCTGGTTGATCAGCAAATGTAGTAACTAATTGCTTGGATTTAATCAATTTCTCGAAGATCTTTTTAAATTCACTTTTATCATTAGTGTAAAAAATACCGCCTTTAGTATCGCTAGCTAAAACATTTAATTTAACATCATCCTTAAAAAAACGAGTGTCCTTATCGGAAACTCTTATGATATCTATGAAAGTCGGAAAATGTTTTATCTTAGATACTAAATTAAATAATGCTTCTTGATAGGAATCATTTAAATCGCTAGGAGTGTCTGTAATGACGATAACACGGTTAAATTTTGACTTTTTTCTAATAGTTTCAGCGATATAGGAAAAGATATAGAACAATCCGTTTTCAAAAAAACTCTGCTTTCTAGGACGTGATTTCCAATTCTCATCAATCACTTTTGTGATAATCCCAGAATCTTTCTTGTTTGTAATAAAAATGGGATTTCCCTCTTCTTGAAAGATCAATATAGAATAATGTCCCCTGAGATTTATCTTATTTTTCTCTTCTATGTAGTAATCTATCGCTTGATTGATGTATTTTTTTTTCAAAAAATCCTTTGTGAGATCAAAATAAAAAAACACATCTTCGTAATCTGTCTTCCCAACTCAACCTTAGATATATAAAGCTGATCTAAATAATGATATTGTTGCATCTAAATTAAATTTAGATTTTTTATACATATGTATTTCTAAAATTTAATTAACATCAAGCTTTTAATATTAATAGATAAGTTATCTGAAAACATGCGTGATCATACAAATGAGAGATTTTTTACTATTTTTGAATTTATCAGAAGATACCATTTCATTATATTTAGATTCATTAAATAGACAAATATTAACATCCTCGGAACTTTCAGCCTTAAGACCAGATATGGATAAAGAAATGATGGATTCCATCATAAAGGAATTAATAGAAAATGGTCTTTTTGCTCAACACCCCCAAAAGTCCCCCGAAGAGCCTTTAAAGTATTTTGCACTTCCCCCAATTTCCCCAATTATTGGATATTTGAAAAATATTGGACAAAGTTTTCCCCAAATTCAAGATCAAATAAGAAACTTGCTTTCAGAAACATTAAAACGAATTTTGGATAGTAAAAAGGAAGAGGGGCATGATAAAGGTAGAGACGAAAAGTTTTATGAAGTGAAAAAGGATTTAGAAGAGGATATCTTAATTCAAACATCAGAAGTAAATGATATCGTCGATTACTTTGAAAATGTAAAAATATTAGGAGAACCCATAACCCATCTTAATGAAATTATAGAAAAATTACATAAAACTATTACAAGTATTACCCAAACTCAATTTGCCACCTTGATCAAGACACTCACTCAAATAAAAACAACAATTAACTCCAGGATTGAAGAATTAGAATTAAAAAAGCTTGATGAACGAATTTTAAACATCATTGAAGAGGTATTTAAGGAAAAATTAGAAGATATGGTGAAAAACTTCACATCAACATTGATAGATTTAATAGAAAAAGAGTTTCAATACATTCAAACACCCCTAAAAGAAAAAATTGAAGATCCTATCAATCAAAATGTGAAAAAGATCCTTCCCATGGAAAAAGACTTGACAAAATTATTTAAAAGTATTAAAAATAACATGGAAAATAAGATGAAAACCATAGAAAAAATACTTCTCGAAGAACATGAGAGTTTTGAAGACAAAGTAGGGGATTACGAAAAATTAGTATTGAAGACAGTAGATCAAATAGTCGTAAATTCATTTAACCAAATCTCATCATTAAACACCCCTATTCAAAAAGCGTTAAAAAGTTATTTTGAAGAATATGAAATGGTCAATAAATACGAGAAAGGAAGGATTT
>JAEOUI010000079.1 GCA_016839425.1 Promethearchaeota archaeon | reverse complement strand
AAGAAAAAAAAGAAAAAAAAAAATTTGTCAAGAAATATGACTATTTTATCGTTGAAGACAAGATGATGAGAGATGTGGCTAAATACTTGGCTCGATTTCTTGGTCCAGTAGGAAAAATGCCCAAGCCATTTCCTTCGGGTTATGGAATCGTTTCTACCGTTGACGATCTTAACACGGCAATCGAACGTTATAAAAAGATCATCCGCGTCTCGGTGAAGAAACATCCAATAGTACAGGTCAAGATCGGAAAGAAATCGATGGCACAAGAACAATTATACGCAAATATAAAAGCAGTTGTTGACTATATCGCTGACCTCATGCCTCATAAATACAACAATTTCAAGTCGATCTACTTAAAAACCACGATGGGACAACCCGTGAAAATCGGAGGTGTTGAGAAGTGATTAAAAGAACTGAGGTTCCACAGTGGAAATTATCTGAAGTTGAAAAATTGGTGGACTTGTACAAGCAATATAAGACCATTGCAATTGTCAAGATTGCCGGTATTAACGACAAGCAGATCCAGGATGTGAGGAAGAAACTGAGAGGAAAGGCAATAATTAAAATGTCTAAAAAAAGACTTCAGATTCGAGCAATTGAACAGTTTAAACAGGAGTCAAAAAAAGCAAATCTCGACGAAATAATCAAGAACATTCCTCCTCAATCCAGTTTTGTCTATACGAATATGGACATCTTTGATTTAAAAAGAGTGTTCATACAGAATAAGTGGATGGTTCCTGCTAAACCAGACGAGATCACGCCCGTGGATATATGGGTGCCTGAAGGAGATACAGGCCTTCCAACGGGTCAAGTCATTTCTGAACTCAATATGACCTTAAAATTGCCCACAAGAATTCAAAACGACACCATCTGGGTTCGCGAGAACACCAGGACACACAAGGCTGGAGACCTGGTCACTATAAAGCAAGCATCGGTCTTGAAAAAATTAGGTGTAAATCCCTTAGAGTCACTTATCAACATTCATTTTGCTTGGTGCGACGGAGAAGTCATCCCAGAAGAAGTTCTTTACTTGGATATCGTTGCCTTCCAAAAAGATGTTCTTTCGGCATACAAGAACGCCCGAGCGATTGCTTTAGAATTGGGTATTGTTGACGAAGATACTCTCGAGCCTTTAATGCAAAAAGCGTACAGAAGCGCAATTGCCTTGCTTTTTGAGCTTCCAATATTCGAAGAAAGCATGTTGGAAGAATACATCCAAAAGGCCGAGATAAACGCTAGCGTTCTTCACGCTAATATCTTTGGGACCCCAACAGGCGTATCTCCGACGCAGGAAGGAGGAAAAGATGCTTCAAAGGACGAAGAAGCCGAAAAAGAGGACGAAGACGAGTCAGTTGGCATTGGAGGATTATTTGGATAACTAAATTAAAATTTTTTTTTACCAATACAAAAACAATAACAATTAACCAAACAATAAACAGAGGAATGAAAAATGGAAAGTATTTACGCAGCTCTCTTGCTTCACAAGGCTTCGAAGAAAGTAACCGAAGCTAACATCGAGAAAGTCTTGAAAGCCGCCGATGTTGATGTTGACAAGACTCAACTCACCAAGATCGTGGCTGGATTGAAAGACAAGAGTATCGACGAAATCATTGCTTCCGCTGCTGCAGCACCAATGATGATGGCACCTGCAGGTGGAGCACCTGCCGCTGAAGCAGCGCCCGAAAAGAAGGAAGAGAAGAAAAAAGAAGAAGTTGAAGAAGAACCCACGGGTATTGGCAGTCGTTTCTAAATTCAATTTTTTAAATTATTTTTTTTAAAATTTTTTTTTGACATTATTGGAATTTTATTTTCTATTCAAAAAAATAAATCTAAATGAGAGCATTAACTTTCATAACATTAATAACTTTCACTAAAGTTTCCACTCACAGCATTTTCAAGATCAAAAACTTTTTTTTAAATTCAATTTTTTAACTAATAACTTTAATGTAATTACAACTATTTTCAAATATTACGGCAAGAATTATCGTTGGAAATTGAATAAATCATGGCAGGAGCGTTTGTTAAATTTTTTGCACCCTTTGTTCGGATTATGCCCGAAATCAAGCAGCCACAAAGAGAAGTCAGGTTTAAAGAGAAGATAATATGGACGGCCGTGGCCCTTATCATCTACCTTATAATGTCTAATATCCAATTGTATGGAGTTCACATTAATGAAACATCGGATAGCATGTACTGGATGCGTATCATACTCGCATCCAATAGGGGAACCCTCACGGAATTAGGCATTGGTCCTATTGTAACGGCAGGGCTTATCATGCAACTACTCCTTGGAAGTAAGTTGATAAAAATTGACATGTCGGACCCATACGACAGATCCATGTTTAGTGGAGCCCAGAAAGTTATGTCCATGTTTATGACCATGTTCAATGCAATCGTATACATCGTAGGAGGCCAGTTCGGCACGCTTACCATGCCTGAAGGAATCTTCGTTTTCATCCAGCTCATGTTCTCAGGCCTCGTCATCATTTTATTGGATGAGATCCTGCAAAAAGGATGGGGTCTTGGTAGCGGAGTGTCCTTATTTATCGGCGCGGGCGTTGCAGGTCAGATCTTTTGGAGCTTGTTCAGTTTCCAAAACACAGGTTTAGGACCCCACGGAGTTGTTGTCGCATTTTTTACTTATTTATTTGACAACGATGCTAGTACTAATGTTGGCGACCTCTGGATGAGACAAAACACGCCAGGCTTGATGGGGCTCATTACTACAGTTATCATTATTCTCGTTGTGGTGTGGTTCGAGTCGACAAAAGTTGAAATACCGCTTCAGCACGCGGGATATCGTGGCTTCAAGGGAAAGTATCCAATGAAATTATTATATGTCTCCACAATCCCAATAATTCTCCTCAACGCGCTTTATGCAAACTTCCTTTTCATAGGACAATTGTTCGTGGGTCCTACAGGCATCCTTCGAGGAGTTTGGGACGACACGTGGTTAAACTTGATAGGGGTTTTTGAACCCGTCGGAAACCAGCTCGTACCGAAGGCAGGATTGCTCTATCTCCTTTCGCCGCCACAGGGTTGGGAAGCCTTAATTGCAGATCCCATTCGAGCTTTGATATATCTTGCGTTTTCCACTTACCTGTGCATCAAACTCGGAAAAGTCTGGGTCAGCGTGAGCGGCATGGCCCCTCGAGATATCGCACAACAGATATTGGACTCAGGAATGCAGGTTCCGGGTTTTCGGCGTTCAGAAAAGATCATAGAAAAGATCCTCAAGCGATATATCCCCACTCTAGTAGTCCTTAATGGTATCATAATAGCCCTCTTAAGCTTCGCAGCAGATGGTCTAGGAGCCCTAACAAGCGGAACTGGCTTGCTCATCGCAATCGGCATCATACACCAATACGCCGAAACCATTAGCAAGGAAGTAGCAGCCATGCAATATCCATCCATGAGGGAATTTTTAGGCATTGACTAGTCAAATCCCTTTATTTCACATATTTTATTTACTCAGCAAAAAAGCAAATTTAATTTGAAAAACTATTAAAAAAAAAACGACTTATTTGATCTTAAGAAATGCTAGCCATAATGTTTCAGGATTTTGCGGATATAATTTTTAATACATCTGAAGGAGCGTTTTTCTTCGTGCTATTTTTATCGTTTAGCATTGCTTTAGGCAGTGCACTCTTGTCCAAAAAGCTCATCGACACATCAGAGTTAGAACGAAAACAAAAGCAGATAAAAACTCACGAGGAAGAAAAGGTAAAAATAATCGAGCTTGCCCAAGTTGACCCTGGTAGATACCGAAAGGCCCGAAAACGCTGGGAACGCAAGGACGCAGTTGTCAAGAAAACTCAACAAAAGATGGGGCTCCAACGAATGAAACCAACCTGTATTACCATGCTTCCCATTATGATCATATTCTTTGCAATAGCACCTGCTTTCGGAGGCACACCCGTCGCAAAGGCATCCATGAACCCGTATTATGTTCCCTTACTTGGTTCCATGATCACTAATAACAGAATAGCACCTTGGATAACCTATCAAGCGTGGTATATGATATGTTCGATGTCCTTTCAGCCGTTATTCCAAAGAGCGTTTAAAATTCAGACGCAGACTACTGGTGGGGGCTTCAGTCAGATGTTTAGTAGCCAGAAAGCAAAGTCTATAGAATTTCCAGACATCTAAGCAAGGAAAAAACTCATTTTAGTTCTTTTATTTAAGATTTAGATTTGTAATTATCTAATTATTTCCTTTAAATAAAGTAAAAAAAAATATTAATAAAATTACATGTTTTTGTTTTTCATAATTATATTAAGACCTTTCAAGACGGATAAGACTGAGCTCATCACGACATCTTCGTGTGTGGCGCTCGTTTTAACAATTCTATTAGAATCAAGATCCATCAATTCAATTGATACATGACCCAAAGCGTCAGTTCCACCCGTGACGGCGTCAATATTGTATTCCAAGAGCTTTATCTTGCTCATGGGCTCAAAACACTTGACAATTGCTTTTATCGAAGCATCCACGGGCCCTACTCCCACTGAAGAGGCAACTCTTTCGATATAATCCCCGTTATTGCGTATTTTAAGCTTTACCGTGGATGTCGGGATGATAGAACCTGTCAAGGCCGTTAGTTCTTCAAGAGCCACGTATTTCTCTTCTTCGGGAAGTTCTCCCAAGACATCCTTGACAATTGCAAGAAAGTCTTCCTCGGATACTTCGTGTCCCTTGTCTCCAAAGCGTTTTACATGATCCATGATTTTTCCAAATTGCGAATCAGATGTTGGTATGCCCATCTCTTGCAATTTTGCTTTAAGGGCGTGTCCGCCCGTGTGTTTGCCCAGCTTGATAGAGGCCCTCACAATGTCTTCAACAGCATCAGAGCGCTTTATTCCAACTAATTCAGGCGTGATGGGCTCAAACGCTCGAGCGTGTTGTATCATAGCATGAGCGTGTATACCAGATTCGTGGGCGAAAGCATTTTGACCAATCAATGGTTGAAGTCTTCCGATTTTCACCTTACCACCGCAATAACTTTCTATCAGTTTTGCCGTGGGAAATATTTGCCTGGTATTCACGTTCATTGGAATCTGATAAAGGGCATAAAGCGACATCGCTGTTTCTTCAAATGAAGCGTTTCCAGCGCGCTCCCCAAGCCCCATAATTGTTGTTTGTGCTTCTGATGCGCCATTCTCAAATCCAGCTAGAGTATTTGCAACTGCCAGGCCGAAATCGTTATGACAATGTACGGCAATTCGCACATTTTTTGGTAGCGTCTCGTAATTTTTTCGAATTATGTATCCAAACGCATTGGGGGTGATGGTTCCAACAGTATCGGGTATGTTCACGCGCGTGGCACCACATTCGACAGCTGTCAAATTGGCTTTAATTAGATAATCTAAATCGGTGCGAGTTGCATCCATAGCTGAAAACAAAACCGTAGAATAATGCTCTTTTGCATATGTAACTTCTTCAATAATGCTTTCAATTACTTCTTCCCTTGTCATTTTCATTTGTTCTTTTAAATGCAAATCTGATGTTGATATAAAAACATGAATGCTATCCATATCTGCTTCAATAACTCTATCGATATCTACCCTTTTCATTCGAGCAAGACCCATTATTTCAGAACTTAAACCGAGTTTTGATATGTCTCTACAAGCCGCAAAATCACCATCAGAAGTAATGGGAAAGCCTGCTTCGATAATGTCAATTCCCAAATTACTAAGTGCTTCTGCAATTGAAAGCTTTTCTTCGTGGGTAAAACTAATACCAGGGGTTTGTTCCCCGTCTCTCAGTGTTGTATCGAAGAAATATGCTTTCTCGGGAAGGTTTAAAGACCCTCGAATCTTTTCCATCATATCAGATACATAAATATCCTTTTTTTCTGCCATTTTTATTCTACCTATTTTAATTTAACGCTAATTATACGCCTCCCCTGTTTGCGAGGCATCAAGCTCGCAAAACGAGAAGAGGCTTTTCATAATAATAATTCAAGTAACATTAACAACGATTGAAGCGAAGAAAGTCCACTTGATGGTTTTTCAAGCATTTTTGAGGAATTTTCGAAAGCGACTTTCATTTAATATTTCAACAATTATTGCTAATTACATTCATTAATACTCACGCAAATTAATATTTTTGCTTTACTGTCAAAAATAATAATAAAAGATAAGATTATTATCGGAATTTAACGAAAATGAATAATATAATAATTAAGCGCAGCCGGTGGGATTCGAACCCACGCGCAGTTTCCTGCACTGGATATCTGGCATCTACAGCGAAATCACTTTAATTCCAGTCCAGCGTCTTACCGGGCTAGGCTACAGCTGCTTTAAGAGATAAAGATATAAGACCGATTATCGAGTCCTATATTTGTATTTCATCACGCAAATCATTAAAACTTTTTGTTTGGTACTTATAGGACATTAGTAAGCATTTAGCCTAAATAAGAAAGAAAAAATAGAAAAAATAAAAAGTTAAGAAAAATGGAAATGATTTGTTCTAAGAAGATGTTCGTTTTCTTAAAAATCACTTCGTTGGAATCGAAAAAGTCTCTTGCATCTTTTTCGTGAGTTTAGCCTTCTTGATGGCGGCCTCGACTGCTTCGTGGTTCGCACCTTTTTGGATGTCGATCGTTTCGGCAAGCGGTTCTACATGTTTATAATTCGTTCTTCGCCTTCGAACTACCAACCCGTCAATGAGCACATAGTTTTTATCGATTACATCAACGATAACACAGTACTTACCGGCTTCTCGGCCCATCGTTTTTACGCATAATCTACCAATATCGTAAACGCTCATAATTCGTCACCAAATTATTTACAATCGTGTTTCTATACTTGCTTGCATTT
>JAEOUI010000519.1 GCA_016839425.1 Promethearchaeota archaeon | reverse complement strand
CAATTGCGTAATCAAACTATTGGATTCGTCTTTCAATTCCATTATCTATTGCCCGAATTTACTTGCCTTGAAAACGTGTTGATGCCATATAACATCAGTAAACAAAAGGTTTCGGCCGAGGTGGAAGGGCGTGCCCTTGAATTGCTGGATTTAATGGGGATCTCAAGCGTGAAAGATAATTTAGCTACAAATATGTCTGGTGGACAACAGCAGAGAACAGCGATAGCCCGGGCTTTAATGAATAACCCCAAGATCTTACTTGCAGATGAGCCTACTGGAAATTTAGATACGGCGTCAACGAACACGGTCTATAACTTATTTAGAACGATAAATCAAACCTATGGAACCTCAATTATTACCATTACTCACGACAGGAAAATAGCTGAAAGAAGTGATAGAATCATCGAAATTCAAGATGGACGAATAGTCTTGGACATTTACAAATAAATTCAAAGATTTCTTTTCTATTTTTATTTCTTATTGAATCTTTTATCTTTTTTTAGAACTTCTAAAGCTCTAAGAGCACTTTTTTCTTTGTTCTTAATCTCTAGCATTATATCAAAATTACACATCCTTGTTTTGGATAAGAATTCTTTAAAATGTTTAAGATCTATCTATTCAGTATGAGAGGGTTTCTCCTTAGAAGGATGCTCAGAACTATAATGGATAATAAGAATCCTATCCTATTCCTTTTTCCACGTTTTTGCAATTAATTCAAATGAATTAAGACAACTCCTTTCAGATCTAAAAAATAACTTTCAAAATACTCCTATATCTTGATTTTATCCTCGATACCTTCCTCAAAAAAGTAGTTTTTTTTCAACTTTTTTGCTGGCAATCCCGAATAAATCCATCCTGCTTCGATCTCTTGATTAACTTTTGTGACGGTATTGGCTGCTATTATCGAATTCTTTCCAAAATGAGTTCCAGGCATTACTATACAATGAGTTCCAATTCTAACATTATCTTCAATAATAATCTTTTTTATAATGAGAAGGTTGCCAACTATGGCCGAGGATTTAATTTGACTGGCTTGACCAACCACAACGTTGTTTCCGCAATCAATAAACTCTGTATCGACCCATCCCTCAAACAAAGAATTTGAGAATCTCGTTTTTACACCAAACAATTTAAAACAAATATTATCCAAGAAAGGAAGAGGAAATTTATGAGCTAACCAAACAGGCCATCGCTTTATCACATTTCGAATGCTCCAATATCTATAATCCTTGTCAGTAGACTGTCTGAGAAAGACGCCCTCTTTTGGAGGGTGGATTTTATTGACAATGATTAAGAGAAATTTGGCTCCCAATAACGAAGTGAAAACAAGAGTGAAATACATGATAATTAGTAAGAAAGGTAAAAATATGAGAAAATGAACCGGTCGGACAGAATCCCATAAAAAATGATAGTATATCCATAATTCATATATTGTAGGTATGACACTCAACCACATTAAAAAGATGTAAAAGATGAGATATCGTTTTTTAACCAAAACTAATGATGTGAACGGGCCTAAACGTATGGAATTAGGAACTGACATTTTCTTCCCCCTGATTATTGTTTTGAATTAATTGCTTTTTTTCTTCATCGATATTTACTTCAATTTCAATTTCAATCTTCTTTTCTTCATCAATTTCCTTTTTAACAATCTTCGTTACTGCTAACTTGTTCTCCTTCAGTTTTCGGGCGGGATTACCGAAGTAAATCCACCCATCCTCTAATTCTTGATTTATAGCAACTGAAACAGCCCCTAATAATGCATCTTTACCTAGCTTAGATCCTGGTCCAACGGTAGAAATTCCTCCAACTACACAATAATCGTCTATTACCAGTTTTTTTATAATCAGATAATTTCCAACTACCATTGAACTCATGAGCACCGCATCTTGTCCAACTAAGACATTATGTCCAAATTCAATAAATTCAACATCTACCCACGCATCTTGAAGATGGCTTGAAAAATCCATCCTAACCCCAAACCACCTAAAAGCCCATGCGTCCGACCAAGGTAATGGATTATTGCGAAGAAACCACACGCCTAACTTTTTTAGCTCAACACGCATCCTCCAGAATTCAAAATCATTATTACCTTCAACCGCTGGAAAAATACCTTCTTTTGGCTGATGGATTAAATTTACCAACACTAAAAATAATTTAGTAGAAAGAAGGCATCCAAAAGTAAAGACATAATATGCCGCAAATAAAACAAGAGGAAGTATGAATATCAATATGTAGAAGGGTACGTAGGTGAAAATGCCATGGATAGCCATCACAGTTAAATAACCCCCAAACCAAAATATTGGAATATATGTTGCCAGAAACTTATATCCCACATTACTTATAGCACTACTAGTTACAAAGTCAACCTCGTAATCCTTCTCTTCATCGAGTATGGGCTCATCTTCGTTCTTTTCCTCACGATTTGAATTTTCCAAGACTCAATCTTCCTCCAATTTGGCTTTAGATATTTGTTTATCCCTCAACTCTTTCTCCTTTTTGAACTGCTCCTCTGTTATGCCTAAATATTCAATTATATTTTTCTTGAAGAATTTTCGGGGAGGCATTCCAAAATAGTAGTTATCACCTTGAAATTTAGAGTGTTTAAACGCGCTCGCATAAGGTAAAAAATAAGAATTATCTTTAACTTCACAGCCCGGGGTAATACCTCCTCCGCCTGTGAATGTACAATTATCCCCTACTTTTGCCTTGAAATAATTAACTCTCCCAAAGATTCCTTCAACTAAATGTGTTGCCATGTTCGAATCCGCACCAATATAACAATTTTTACCTATCTCGACGAATTTATCTCCCGTGACTTCCTCCTCAATTGTAGTCCCCTTGCCAATAATATTTGATCCTACCGTGTTATAGAACCAATTTAAAAAAAAAGGAAAAGGGCCTTTCACAAACGCATTTTTTCCATACTTGATCATAAACGATCGTATATGATAATAATTTAAAGTTTTACTCGGGATATTTCTTGGAATAATTCCCTCTTTTGAAGGACATTTTTTCTCGGTTATGCCCCATAACCAACGAGTGATGTACGTGACTAAAACTAAGTGCAATAAATAACAGATCATTAAAAATATAGGTAACGTTAAAGCAATGATCAACGGTTCTAAGGTTGTAAATAAACTCAAAAAACTTTCAACATCTAAAAATCGTGGAATCAATATAAAATAAAGATAGCCCATTATTAGTATCCCAACTGGTAGAAATGAACCAATATAAATTATAAAAAAAGCGAGGAAGTACCAATGGAATTGTAAATCGAACTCCTCTCGCAGTTCATTATCTTCTGTTTCATTCATAGGAGGAATCTCACGCTTCTCATTAATGGAATCCATATCTTTTTTATTGTATAATAGTAGAAGATTTTACTCTTTAAAACTGTTTTCAGACATTCAAGTAAGTTTGTGATATAATCCGACATTATATCGACGTTTTAATTTTTGAAATTGCATTCTTTAT
>JAEOUI010000006.1 GCA_016839425.1 Promethearchaeota archaeon | reverse complement strand
TTTCTAATAATAATGTAGAAGTTTCAACCAAACAAGAAATGAAAAAAACAAATTTCTCGCAAGATCAAATAAAACCTGAAAAAAAAATAATAGGTTCAAGTACTGAAATTTCTTTATTAAATTTCGTTGAAAATATGGGTTATGACTCATTAGATATACGAGATAATTTTACAATTTTAATTCAATTTCCATTCAATTCTGAATTAAAAAGAATGACGACTATAAGTAAAATAAAAAATCAAGAGAATGCGGTTATTTTATTCGTAAAAGGCGCTCCAGAAATCATTCTTGATTTATGCACATATCTTGAAGTGAGAAATACATTGGAGACTCTCGACAACACGATTAAACAATATATTTTA
The DNA here is from genome assembly GCA_016839425.1 of Promethearchaeota archaeon. The sequence continues at coordinate 2,784 of JAEOUI010000006.1, read as the reverse complement.
AATAGAGTTTTAATCAGAGCTCAACAAGGATATCGAATATTAGCGTTAGCCTATAAAAAGGGCGAATATAAAGACAAATACAATCGTGACGAAGCAGAAAGCGATCTGGTTTTTTTAGGATTTGTATCGATAAAAGATCCTCCTAGATTTGGAGTAAAACAATCTGTGAAAGAATGTCAACATGCTGGAATCAAAGTAATAATGGTAACAGGAGACCATCCTACTACAGCTAAAACAATTGCTTCAGAAGTAGGCATACTCCATAATTTAGATAATGAGGTGGTTGTTGAAGGTTTAAACATCTATAATTTTAAAGGAAATAACTTCCTCAATATATCTGTTTTTTCTCGCATTAGTCCTTTAAGTAAAGAGATAATCGTGGAACAGTACCAAGAGCACGGGAAAGTAGTCGCAATGACGGGAGATGGGATTAACGATGCTTTGGCGCTTAAAAAGGCTGAAATTGGTATTGCAATGGGCACAAAAGGCACGGATACTGCTAAAGAAACGGCAGACATGATTATTTCTGACGATAATTTTGTTTCAATTGTAAAAGGAATAAAGATTGGACGAGCAACATTTGCGAAAATAAGAACAATGATCTATTTTTTTGTTTGCATGAATTTAATGGAAGCGTTTATATATTTTTTCTATGAATTTGTCCCAAATTTTGATCTATTTTCTTCTAATTGGCAACACATTTATGTTTTTACGATCATCCATGGATTAATTTCGCTTCCCTTGATATTTGATAAACCTCCAATTAATATTATGATGGAGAAACCTAAAGATAAAGAAGAAATCCTCAATAGAAAGATCTGGTATTTATTAATCGTCCAAGCGTTTCTGAATGGTTTAGGCATTGTTTTAGCTCTTCAATTAACTTTAGGCGGATTCATTCCATTAAATGATTTCAATATTAATCCGACCTTAAGTTATATACCCGTTAATGTTGTATCAAATGCTCAAAAGCTAGAAATAAAAGCACGAACTATGTTTTTTACAACATTATTTATTGTAGAAACAAATTTCGTATGGTCTTTCAGAAGGCTTAATAACTCTGTCTTAAAAAGCATTAAAGAAGAATTCAACCTCGTTTTACTCATTACATGTATTCTAACTTTAAGCATTCAAATATTATTGATAGTATTTTCATTTCCAATAAATTATATAATAAACGATGTAATGAATTTAAATTTACAACTAAATTTCATGTATTTAAGTTTGAGTGACTGGATTATCTGTATTTTATTAGCAAGTATTGGGTTGATTGGATTTGAAATCGTGAAATTCATTGCCCGGTGGAAAAAAATTGTTTTTTAATATTATTAATATTTTTTTTATAATTGGTTTATTGAATCAAAAGAATGATTATAACTTATCAATAATAATAAATACAAAAAGTCTTTCTATTATTACTATCAATATTTTTAAAATAGTGTTATAAGTAAATATTAATGGATGGAATACCAATGGAAACAACATATTATACCAAAGAATTAGAGGATATATACAAGGAACTTAATACTAATCCAAATCAAGGACTTTCAAACGAAGAAGCTAATTCTCGACTACAAAAAGAGGGATATAACGAGATTCCAAAGGTTTCAAAAGGTTTTATAAAAATTTATCTTGCACCCTTATTTAATTGGTTAATTGTTATATATTTAGTCGCTACTTTAATTATGATTTTATTTCAAATCTTTGGATTAAAAGGTGATCTTGTAATGGTCGTCTTAACTTTAGGAATAGTTTTTCTGAATTGCATTGTTGCCATCATTCAACAATATAGGGCCACGAAAAAATTAAGCGCCTTGCAAGAACTTTCCGCACCAACATCTACAGTTATAAGAAAAGGACAAAAATTAGATATAGACACGAGAAATATTGTTAAGGGCGATATATTAATATTAAATCAAGGAGATAAAATACCTGCGGATGCAAGAATTATTATTGCCTCAAATTTAGAGGCAAATGAATCATCACTCACGGGGGAAAGCGAACCTGCAAAAAAGAACTCTGACGGAAATCCTTTATCAGCAACAGAAATGATACCAATAGGTTCAAGGAAAAACATGGTTTTTTATGGAACTTTCATAACTATAGGAAATGGAAAAGCGGTCGTAGTAAAAACGGGTGCAGACACGGAAATAGGACGATTATCCTACGAACTAGAACAAGCAGGAACGAGCGAAATTCCCATCCGTCAAAAAATGAATCATTTTGGAAAATGGCTTGGTTTGAGTGTTTTACTTTTATGGGGCATTCTCATAATTTACGAATTAATAAAAGATGCAATAATATCTGATCCTGAAGGACTCAATTTGGTTGGAAGCCTAAATGCTGCAATGGATCTAATGCCTATTAATTTACCATTATTAACAACTATTGTATTATTAACAGGATTGGTTGCGATGGCTAAATCAGGAGTAATTGTTAGAAATTTAGCATCCGTTGATAGTCTTGGAAGAGTTAGCGTTGTATGTTCTGATAAAACTGGCACGCTCACAAAAAACCAAATGAGCGTTCAGCATATATGGACAAACGGATCTATTTTTAAAGTTACGGGTGCAGGTTATAATCCTGAAGGGCAGATTATCAATATTAACGATCCTAAGAATTTAGTTTACGTAAAGCATGTTGAGAACCACCCCGAGCTCAAACTTCTATTGATTTCAGGATTTTTAAATAATAATTCTGCTTTAGTAAAGAACGAAATCGAAGTTGGAGCAAAAAAAATTGATACTTGGAATGTGGGTGGTTCGCCAACTGAAGGAGCGCTCA
>JAEOUI010000078.1 GCA_016839425.1 Promethearchaeota archaeon | reverse complement strand
TACGAGTTATCAAGAGGCGGAGAACCTTCAGAGTTCTTGGACGCCATCGTGATATTGATAATTCTTATATTAAATGCAGTACTCGGATTTTATCAAGAATACAATGCAGAAAAAGCTTTAGAAAGCTTGAAAAAAATGGCACCAAGCATCGCAAAGGTCAAAAGAGACGGTAAGATCAGGGAAATTCATGTGAGAGAAGTCGTACCAGGAGATGTTCTCCACCTTGATGAGGGAGATAAAATTCCAGCTGACGCTCGATTAACCGAGTGTTTTTCCCTTTATCTGGACGAAGCCATTCTTACAGGGGAGTCGCAACCTGTAAATAAAAACTTGAAACTCGTTGACGAGAAAACGATGCTAGCTGACAGGAAAAACATCGTCTACAGCAATACAATAATCACTCGGGGAAATGGAGAAGCCATCGTATTCGCAACGGCAATGGAGACCGAAATTGGTAAGATCGCCGAAAAAATTCAGGAAGAAGAACCGGAACAAAGTCCTTTTCAAAAAGAAGTTGATAGATTTGGCAAACAGCTTGGAAAGATGATCATTGTTATCTGTGTAATTTTATTTGTAATCGAGCTTATCATCATCCTTGCAACTGAAAAACCGAGCGATGAAGAAGTGGAACACATCATTGAAGCGTTAACGATCTCAATCAGTCTTGCCGTGTCTGCCGTGCCCGAAGGGTTAGTTGTCGTAATCACTGTCGTCATGAGCATAGGCATGAGAAAAATGGCGTCAAGAAATGCCCTCGTGAAAACATTAACAGCCGTCGAGACATTAGGGAGGGTCAATGTGATTTGTTCTGATAAAACTGGCACGCTCACGAAAAACGAGATGACCATCGTTAAGATCTTTCTGGGTGGCAAGGAATATAATGTCGAAGGAGTAGGTTACACGATCGAAGGAAAAATCTTAGATAACGATAAGGCCATGTCCATTAGTCCAGATCTCAAAAAATTCTTAGAAGTTGCCATGTTTTGCAACAATTCAAGCGTGAACCTTAGAAACGACGGAACGAATAACACCGATGTTGTTGGAGATCCAACGGAAATTTGCTTTAAAGTATTAGCAATGAAGATGGGATTAGAAACTCAAGCACATAAAATAAACGAAGTTCCATTTAGTTCCGACAGGAAAATGATGTCAGTTGCCGTTGAGATGGACGGTAAGAAATATTCTCTTCTTAAAGGTGCTCCTGATGTATTATTGAATGGTGCTTCTAAGGCAATCATCGATGGACAGGAAAAACCCATAAACGAAGTCAAGGACATGATACTGAAAAAAAACGAGGAATTCGCAAAAAGCGCATTGAGAGTTCTGGGTGTTGCTTACAAGCCTTTAAATGGTGGAACTAGCGAAGAAGAAATGGAAAAGGATTACATTTACATCGGTTTAGCAGGTATTATAGATCCAGCACGGGACGAAGTGAAAGATTCCATTGAAGAAGCGAGAATGGCAGGAATTCGAACCATCATGATCACGGGAGACCACAAAATAACAGCAATTGCAATTGCCAAGCAAATAGGATTAACCGATAAAGATTTGGCAATTACTGGTGCTGAATTGGAGGAAATGACCGATGAGGATTTGGCAGAAAGATTAAGAGATGTAGATGTGTTTGCTCGAGTCACTTCCGAACACAAATTGCGCATCTTGAAAGTACTAAAAAATATGGACAATATCGTATCAATGACGGGAGATGGCGTCAACGACGCTCCAGCGGTAAAAGGAGCTAATGTAGGCGTTGCCATGGGCTTGAAAGGAACTGAAGTGACCCAAGAAGCTTCAGACATGATCCTCATAGACGATAATTACGCCACGATAGTGAACGCAATCGAAGAAGGTCGAGGCATATTCCAGACAACCAAAAGCTTCTTCCGATACATGTTAAGTGCTAATTTCGACGAAATCATTTTGATCTTGACTGCGTGGATAATGATGAAATTTCTGGCAAATGTATTTCTTGCTGTTCCATTGGAACCCATCCAAATCCTATGGTTGAACATCGCAACAGATGGAATTCCCGCAATGGTTCTAGGCCTAACACCAACGGATCCAGATGTGATGAAATATAAACCCCGGAAGGGATTTAACATGATAAAGGACATCAGGAAGGCCATTATTATCGCTGCAGTGTTTGCTGCATTCACGGATGTTGCACTTTATATCGTTTCTTGGTCTGTCTTGATACCTGCTTGGTCCGATCCCGCCTCAATAGCTTTCGATCCAAGACTTTTAGACGGTGCGAACTTTTGGGGAATACATTACGATGCAATAGAATATCAGATCGCTGTCGTTCAAACGATAGTGTTTACGAATGTGGTGTTTTTCGAGCTGTTTTTCGTGTTTTCCTGTACATCGGAAACAAAACCACTGTGGGAATTCCCAAACAAGCACCTCTTTTGGGCAGTAGGATTGTCCTTTGGATTGCACTTGTTAATATTGTATACTCCAATGGGAATAGCCTTTCACGCAGTACCGATGGATAGGTGGTATCATTGGCTCGCAATCTTCATTGGATCCTTTGGAATCATACCACTCGACGAGACGAGAAAGTATCTCATAAGGCGCAAGCAAAAGAAAGGTATTTTTGTCCAATAAGGTCAAAGATTTCTTAGAACAAATCCTAACACTTTTTCTTTTTTTTCTTTTTTTTTGAATATTAATTGGTTTAATTGCTTTTGAAGTGAATTAAGATCTAAACTTAAAATAAAACCTAAATATTAATATAAAACCGTTTTTATATGTTACAAATCTAAATATAAGAATAATAAGTTAAACGCCATGAGAAAATCAAGAATTGTTAAGATGGTTCTTACCATTGTTCTTCTCTTTTTCACCTTGTCTCTGTCAATAGTTTCCGTGCTTGCAGGTATTTCGGCGGTTAATATTTTGGGAAACCCAAACAATGTCCAACTTATGGGAGCTCCTGTTCCAGATTTTTCCGACCCCGATCCTGAAAACTGGCAAGTAAGCATTCAATTTTACATCAATAACGACGGTTATTTTGATTTAACGAAATTGAGTTTTTCAATTGCCATGTCTTATTACAACGGTTCAAGCGAAGGAACTGAACTATTATCCATATCTCAAAAATACAGTGACATCCCAATTGGACAGGATCTATTAGCTTGGTTTAATATCACGGGAATCACGGTACCTTCTGATTTTAACATAACATCAGGGATGAAATTTATGGGAGACATGACACTTAGTGGCAGATATTCACTCGATATGCTCGAGTTTAGAGCCGTTTTTACCAACCAAACAATATATGAGGCCCCTTAAAATAGGAGGTATTGTCAAAATGAACAGTACAAAAAATATGTTAAATGGAATTATTTACATGATCGTTTATCTCGTTGTTACCGTTATCGTTCCGTATTTAACCTTTTCCTGGGTTAGAGATTTGACAGTTGCGGGGTTCGAAATCACGCTCACGCAAGTCCAATACAACAACATCGTGTTCTGGGTGGTCGCCTTTGGTTTGGTCATTAGTGGATGCGCTTTTGTTGCGTATTCCTCACCCCCACAAACAATACGCAGAGCAATCTTTGCCCTTGCTCAGGTCATACTAAATTGTTTTTATGTTTGGAGTTATCGGTTTTCGGGCGCTCTCGAAATAGAGTTTTTGGTAATCGGACAGGGTTCTGTCTATATTAACTTGCAACAAATGATCATGGTTTACTTGGGATTGTACTTCTTGACGATAATCCTGAGAGTATATGACATCGTGGATTTCTCAATAAATAGGCACAAAATTCAAGAATTAAAAGAGGAAAAAATGAGAGCAAAAGAGGAGAAAAAAAGACATAAGGAGGAGGCTAAAAACAAATGATATTTGAAACAATACCTGCCCTAGAAATTCTTGCAGCTATAGTTGCAGTGTTAATTACCTTCATACACCCTTTAGTAGTTCCAATTGGAGAAGTCATGGTGCGAGCAATCAATGTGCTGCTAGCGTACTTTCCCGACCAAAGTTTGGTGTTATACATTGTTATTTTCGCAATTTTGATTGCTATAGGCGTCCTCGTAAATACATCCCCTGTTGGAGACAAATTAAAAGCTAAATTCGACGAACTTGACGAGAAGTATTTTGGAAAAAAGAAAAAAGAGATTACAAGCGAATCTAAGAAAGAATCAAAAAAGAAATCTAAAGATGCAGAAAAAGAGATTAAGGACGACAATATCAAATTAGAAGATGACGATTTTGAAGACGAGGATCTCGAATGAATTATTTTAAATCTGTTTTTTATTTATTTTTTTATAATCATTAATCCAAATTAAAAAGGATTAAAATATACTAATAATTTTATTCATTAAAGTCATAATGATAACTAAGAGTAGTTGATATCGTGGAAGACGAGGATTATGTTGAGTGTGCGCGTTGTGGCCGGGAAGTAAGCGATAGCGAGGCAATATACATAAATGGAACTCCGTTTTGTAATGAATGCCATGGAGAATATGATTTTAGCGACGAAGACG
>JAEOUI010000077.1 GCA_016839425.1 Promethearchaeota archaeon | reverse complement strand
TCTGCTTGTTTTATAATTTAAAGATAGATTTTATTCTAAGGAAATAGAACTACTCAAGTTATTAGAATAAAATCATTTTAGGTCGAGCTTTTTATTTAATTCCTTAATGATCTCTTCCTTTCTTGCGAGTTCTTCGCGCAAGATGGTAATTTCTTCTCGAAAGGGACTCGTCATGGCCATGACTTGCTCTTTTGAAAATAAGTGACCTTCGCCGAATTCTTGGACCTCTGCATGTCTGATTTGTAGATCCTTGTCGATATATAGGATTGTTAAAACTTCCCTTATATCGTTGCCCTCAACAATTGAATCGTGGAGACTCACGAATGGAAATGGATATTTATTTCTTCCTTCAGCGATCTTCTTATCGAGTTCGATCTTGTGGGTTTCACCACAATACTTACAGTTATAATATCGAGTAATGATTTGATCGTCATTTAATTCAACCATTTGAAATCCCCTTTTTGTTAAATTTGAAGAAAAGTATAATACTTAGTATTCTCTCCAAGTATTCTTGCATTTTGTGCACCGAAAAAAGCTAGTGCTTGGTTCATCGGCACTTCTCGTTTGCTCTTGCCACGCTTCTGCTTCGTTATGACCGCATTTTGGACATTGTCTCGTAACAATGGGATTGACGGAGATTTTATCTTCCTCCGAAACGACAATTAAACTATCTGATAATTGATTTTTCTTTTCTTCGATGGCTTTCTGAACCTCGCTTTCGTCAATTTCCGTGTCTTTTTCATAACCACACCTGCAGACCAAAATTGCTTTTCCGTCTAAAGTTTTTTTTCTCAACAAGCTCGAACATTCTGGACAAAATTCAACCATCGTTTCGTTACCCCAATATTTCCTTTTTTAATTTGTAAAGCTCTTCGTAGTATTTAAGGTTTAAATTGTTCATGTCTTGTATGATACTTGCATAAAGTATTTTTTCTCCCGAAACGGTTACTTGCAACTCCCCTATGGCGTTGACAACGTCTCCTTTCTTGAGATTGTAATCTTCAGGAACATAATTTATGGTTATTTTTCCCGTGCTATCTTCCAAGGTGAATTTTCCATCTTTTGGGGTTTCTTTTATTCGACCAGTTACTTGTATTCTCAGGTCGTCGTTCTTTACATCTTTTACCATTCTTTGGGGTGCTGATTGCGTTTCCATTTCTCTTCATCACTTGTATTTAATGCAATTGAATTAAATAATACTTGATATTGAATAAAAATGGTTGGATAATGAAAAAAGTTAGCATTTCAGACAAGGTAAAAAAAATCAATCAATGCTCAATAGTTGAATTCAGGTGCTTCAATTTGATTTTTACACACAAATTCCTTTTGCATTTCCACATATTTTTATTAGAAAATTTACATGTAAGTTATGTAAAACAAAACGCAAAAACTTTACATTCGTGAGGGAAATGACAGATAATATGGTAATTATAAAGACGAAAGTCCTCGATCCTGAAGAATCAAACCCGTTTGGAACATCAACAATCGTGTTTTGTAGGAAATGCATGAAAAGAATTAAAAACAACGAACTTGATAAGGTCTTTAAAATCACCTATGGAATGGCAGTTGGAGATGTGTTCTTTCCAGAAAAAAGGAGTTATCACTACCATAAAGAATGTCTGTCCAATATATAACGAAATGTATCTCATTAAAATCATTAACTTATCTTTAAATACTTTTAAGACATGTTTTTATTTATAGAACGAATATTTGAATTTTGTCGTGACCAAATATGGATGAACCCGAAATAAAGAAAACACTTGTACTTGACCCCGAAAGAAAAAATCCTTTCGATCCAAATCGAAAAATTTCCTGTCGAAAGTGCAAGAAGTTATTAACGGAAGAAGAACTTAAAAATGCAGTTGTTGTCAGCGCAGGAATGTCTGTTGATGATACTTTTTTTCCAGAAAAACGTAGCTATTATTACCATAAAGAATGCTACGAAAAAGAACAAGATTGACCTCGCACTAGGGTTCTTGAATTATTAACTTACATGGATTTTATTCACTACCAAGGGCTAATCGCCATGTTTATTGTAAAGCGAAGAGAAAATAGTCATATTATGGATTATTTGCACTGTTTTTTCTTTAAAAATCCTCGCACTCTTAATACTTATCAAAGAAAAGAAATTTAAATTCTATAGCTAATAGTAAGTGCTTTATTAAAACGCTAATATCAAATTTTATAATCAAACAGATTCTAACAATATTATCAAAATAATTAATGCATCAATTTGTGAAGATATCATGACATTCAAATTAAAGTTAGAAAATAGTCGGATTCTCAAGGGGATCATAGAAACCTTGGCGAGCATCATCGACTAGACCGAATTCCAAGTAACTCCCAAGGAACTCACCATCTCGGCAATGGATCCGTCGAGAATCTGCCTGTTAAAATTATCGATCAAAAAAGAAAGTTTTGACGCTTATGAATGTGCCCAAGACACAAAGATAGGTCTTAACTTGGACGCTCTCGACAAGATTTTAAAGCGTAGCGCCACGAACGATTCGATCGAGATCGAACACGCTGACAATGACAACAAGATCAAGATCAAAATGAAACGCGAGGGAGCTTCTCGAACACGCACTTTTAGCTTGGCTTTAGTACAAATGGATATTGAAGAAATTCCAATGGAAAATCTGCTTGGTATCGAGTACCCAACGATGTTTGTTATTAATCCGGATTTCCTCGTTGAAGCTATAAAGGACGCAGAAATTTATTCGGAAATCTTGAACATGAAAGCTGAAGAAAATCAAGGATTGATTTTTAGTTCTGTTGGTCAGATAGGAGAGATGGAATACGACCTCCAAGCAGACGACCTTATAGAAAGCAACTTGAGCGATTCAAATAGTGGTTCATACTCTCTCACTTTTTTAAAAGCTATATTGAAATTATCCTCAATCACGGAAAAACTTGAAATTTCTTTGAAAACGGACCATCCTCTCAAGATGATCTTTAATCTCATCGAAGGCGGAGAGCTCAGCTACTTCCTTGCTCCAAGGGTCGAGGAAGCCGATTTTGACGACGATGACATGGACGAATTCTAATTAATCTCTCTTTCTCTTTTTATCTTATCAATAATAAATTTCAAGAAAAGATAGAGCCTTTTCAAAAAAGACGGCAGGTGCAAGGCCCAGACATCCAATGTCAGAACAGCCAGCGCCAAAATGGAATGGCGGGTGGTCAGTTGACTGAACCGGTGATCAAGCTTTGCCGGCGTGTCGCTCC
>JAEOUI010000005.1 GCA_016839425.1 Promethearchaeota archaeon | reverse complement strand
TTCAATAAGACCGCTTTGAACAAAGTTCAATTAAATTCCTGAATTTATACCAATGGATTCGTCATTAAAGTAAAATTACAGATGCCAAAACTTCGAAAATAGAAAAAAGATTAAATCAATTTGAAATGGGATTTAAATTCGATTTTTTCGCTATTTGATTTTAAAAAAAGTGGTATTAAGATTTTTGAGCGGTAAGTTCGAGTTTATTTATGATTTTTTGATGTGGTTTTATTGTATTTTTTAACATTCTATTATCCTTATATACCATTTTCCTAAATTTTTTAGATTTAAATAATACTCTTAAGATTCTTGATTGAAATGATTTTTTAGGAAAATCGTATAACCCTAATTTCTTATAATTCTCGTGATCGGCGTTAATATAATAGAGCATGTTTCCATTGCTCTTTTCTTTACAAATCTTGATCAAGGATTATTATGTTTTCCAAAAAAAGAAGAAGAAAAGCCAGATTATAGCAAGGTGTTTTTTGTATTTAATAAGGAAGGAATCGAGTTTTTAAAAAAAACATGGCAATATTTCTATAATAGAAGTAAGAAAGTACCAACATCATAATATAAGAAAAGTCGAACAAACTGGAAAATGTCTAAAAAAACACCCTAATACAAGAGAAAGAAGTTTGAATGTTTAAAACGGGTTAGGTAATATGAATACTGATTTATAAATGAGGTTTAATTCTAAAATTTTTTTTCTTATCCAAATATTATGAATTGTAATATATGTTTACTATGATGATTTTCTAACAATTCTTTTTTAGTAGGGAGAATATCAAAAGTAAAGGCAAATTTTTTATAAAATTTTTAATGATACTACCTAATACTATCAATTTCATGAAATTATTGACTGAAAAGGAAATAGTTCTGAAACGAAAAAATTGAAAAATAATGACTGAAAGCGAATTTAACCCCAAAATTTTGGCGATCTTTTGCAATTGGTGTACCTATGCAGGTGCAGACCAAGCAGGTACTTCAAGGATGCAGAGACCCGCTAACTTGCGAATAATGCGCGTCATGTGTGGTGGTAGGATGGAACCACAACACGTGTTGGACGCTTTGATGAACGGAGCCGACGGAGTTCTCGTTTCTCATTGCCACGCAGGAGATTGTCATTATGTCGAAGGAAATTACAAGACTTTTGCAAAGATGGCTTTACTTGATCGATATTTAGAACAATTTGGCATCAATCCTAAGCGAGTATACTATACTCAGATTTCCGCCTCAGAAGGTGCGGAATTAACCGAAGTAGCGGAAGAATTCGTACACACGATTAAACAATTAGGTCCGAACAAGATAAATAGTTAAGAGGGACGATTAAAATGCAAGTATTTAACCTAAGAATAAATAAAACTTTATGCACCGGATGCAATGTATGCGTGGTTAGTTGTCCAATAAATTTTGACGAATTAAAAACAAGTGGAGAACTAACAGCCGATAACGCAGTAATTTTAGTAAAAAACGGAACAGCTTACTCTATTTTCAAGGCAGATAGAGAAAGAAATTGCGATGGTTGTGGAGTTTGCATGAAGGAATGTCCCCAGAGCGCCATTACAATTGAAATAGCATCAGTTAAATAACACGGAGGCAAAAATTATGTTCCCTAAAATATCAAGAGTAAAAAAAAATAATTTAGAAACGGTAAATGTCGAATTTCTCAAGGAAAAATTACAACTAGTGCTCGATAAAGAATTATGCATAGGGTGTAATTTATGCGCTCGAGCGTGTCCTAAAGAAGCCATTACTAAGAAACAGTTGGATAAACCCATTCGATTCTCTTCGAAACAAATTATCAAGAAAGTCAGGCACCACCTCATTCCAAATGTTCACGATCCCGAAAAATGCTCGTATTGTGGCGTTTGTACTTATTTATGTCCTGCAAACGCTTTATCTTTAGTAATTAACGGTGAACCAGTAAAAACTGAAGACCTTTCGCTTATCAAGCAGAAAGCCCTTCCAAATATAGATTATACCATAGTAAAGACAACCGAAGGAAAGGACATAAAAAAATACATGGAAGGATATGTGACAATTGATACGAGTTTATGTGCTGGTGGATGTAAGAATTGTGCAGACTCGTGTCATTTTGGTGCAATCACATGGTCGTGCGAGCAAAAAGATATCGATTGGGATTCAGAAATCGTTTTAACGATTAATAACGATAAATGCGTTGCTTGTGCTGCGTGTCATTCGGCCTGTCCAACTGGAGCCTTGTCTTTGACCATTTCCGAAGTGAAATATTCTGGAGAGTACAATAGTCCTTTCTGGGATCGCATCGAATCGAGACTTAAATTAAATGAGAGGCAATAAATTTATATGATTTTTTATTAGAAAACCAAGAGGTTATGATAAATGTTTCCAAAAATTAATAGAACGATAAAAAATAACCAAGAATCCGTGAAGGTCCAGTTCCTCACGCAATCGCAAGAACTAATCCACGATAAAACAAAGTGCGTGGGGTGTGGAACGTGTAGTCGAGTTTGTCCTAAGGACGCAGTGCATAGAGGTCCTGTGGGTGCAACGATTCGATTAAAAGCGTCGGACGAATTAGTCACGGAGGTTTATGACCCAAATAAATGCGTGTTTTGCGGCACTTGCGTGGTTATGTGTCCGTTTTCTGCTTTAAGCTTGAAAGTTAACAACGAAGTATTAAAGCTCGAAGATATACCACTCGTAAAGCAAGGCGTGCTCCCTAAAATTGATTTTGAAGCTAAAAAGATCAAAAATAAGGACGGTATTGAAAGAGTCGTAAAACAGTATACAAGCGGTACGGTAAATATTGTTGATGATGAATGTGCAGGAGGATGCGATACCTGTTACGATGTCTGTCCAAGTTCGGCAATATCAATCCCCCCAAAATCTAAAAAAGGATGGGAAACAACGCCTAATGTCGTAGTAGACGAGGAAAAGTGCATTTTCTGTGGATCATGCGATAACGCCTGTCCTACTGGTGCCGTCAAACTAAATATAACCGAAGTAAAAAGTTCGGGAAAGTACAACGAACCTTTCTGGCCTGAACTCGTTGTTCGATTAAAAACCATGAGAGGATCGAAGAAGGAGTGATTTAAAAAATGACTTTAGATAATCTAACATTACTTACTGGAAGAACCATCCAACAAGGAGTTGCCCTTGAAGGAAGCAAAACTTCAAAGGAAAATGTGCGTGCTTGCGGGATCTGTATGTTTGATAAAGAAGATTTCAAGAAGCTTGACTGCATTCCAGGCACTCCTGTGAGAGTAATAACAGACTTTGGAGAAGTAATTGTTTATTCAGTAATATCCGAAGAAGGACCTCACCCTGGAACGATTTTCATTCCTATGGGTCCGTGGGCGAACCAAGTAGTAAATCCTAATTCGCTATCCTGCGGAACGCCAACATTTAAAGGAATGAAGGCAAGAGTGGAAGTAGTTCAGAACGGGAAGGTTTTAAACGCTTTAGACTTAATGAGATTATTAATGGAGGCTTAAAAATGGCAGCAAAAAATTGTATAACTTGTACTGATGTCGTATGTCCGTTTTGTGGAACATTATGCGACGATTTAGAAGTTGATGTGCAAGATAATAAAGTAATCGAAGTGAGAAATGGTTGCCAAATAGGCGTAAAAAAATTTTTCTCATCAAATCCAAGCAAGCATAGATACGAAAAACCCTTGATTAAAGATGGTGATTCGCATAAGGAAGTATCTTGGGAAGAGGCAATTGACAAAGCCGCAGAAATATTAGTCAAGGCAAAACGACCATTACTTTATGGCTTTTCAAGCACGGAAGCTGATGCACAAGGAAAAGGCGTGGAACTTGCCGAAGTACTTGGTGGAATTTTGGATA
>JAEOUI010000076.1 GCA_016839425.1 Promethearchaeota archaeon | reverse complement strand
TAATCAAGACATCGGCGGCTGGGATGTGTCGAGCGTAATAGACATGAGTTATATGTTTTATATTGCTAAATCCTTTAACCAAAATATTAGTAGCTGGGATGTGTCGAGCGTCGAAGACATGAGCTACATGTTCACAATGGCAGAAGATTTCGATCAAGACATCGGAAGTTGGGATGTGTCAAACGTCGAAGACATGAGCTACATGTTCCACCAAGCCCCATCGTTTAATCAAGACATAGGCAGCTGGGACGTGTCGAACGTGATGGATATGAGTTCGATGTTCTCAATGGCGCAGGATTTCAATCAAGACATCGGAAATTGGAATGTATCTAAAGTAATGAACATGCGTCGAATGTTCAATAATGCTTTTAATTTCAATCAATTTATTGGGAATTGGGATGTTTCAAGCGTGACAGACATGAATACAATGTTTAGAAATGCAAATTCCTTCAATCAATTTATCGGATTGTGGGATGTTTCAAGCGTGACAGACATGAGTTCTATGTTCTATGGCGCTTCGATTTTCAACCAGTATATTGGTTGTTGGGACGTTTCAAGCGTGACAGACATGAGCTTCATGTTTTATGAAGCATCTTCTTTCAATCGATTCATCGGATTTTGGGATGTATCGAATGTGGAAGATATGAACTCAATGTTTAGAAATGCAATATCCTTCAATCAATTTATCGGATTGTGGGATGTTTCGAACGTGAAGGACATGAGCTACATGTTTAGAAATGCAAATTCCTTCAATCGATTTATCGGATTGTGGGATGTATCGAATGTGGAGAATATGTATTCGATGTTCGCCGAAGCCACTGTTTTCAATCAATTTATTGGATTGTGGGATGTTTCGAATGTGAAGGACATGAGCTATATGTTTTATAAAGCTACTGCTTTCAATCGATTTATTGGATTGTGGGATGTTTCGAACGTGAAGGACATGCGCAACATGTTCAGCTACGCCATATCGTTCAACAAATTTATTGGCTGGTGGAATGTATCGAGCGTGGAGGTCATGCGAGGAATGTTTGAAGGCGCTTCTTCTTTCAACCAAGACATTGGCAATTGGGACATCTCGAATGTGAAGAACATTGACTTCATGTTTTACTGCGCCACATCGTTCAATCAAGACATTAGCGGGTGGGATGTGTCGAATATTAGAGAAATGCGTTTAATGTTTTTCAACGCATCATCTTTCGATCAAAACTTAGGGCTCTGGAACATTTCGAAAGTGATTAGCATGGATGGAATGTTTAAAGGTATTGCGTTATCGACTGAAAACTACGATAATTTATTGATTGGTTGGGCTAATCAATCTCCGAATATAATGAATGGTGTTTTCTTCAACGCTGGTTACTCGACTTATTCATCCACGAATCCTGAAGTATTGGCTGCCATTGACACGCTGGTAAATGGTCATGGATGGAACATTTTTGATGGAGGACCCGCTTGATCAATCCAATCATGTGAAAAATCAATTTTTCTTTTCTCCTTTTTTTGAATAGTTTTAAATACAATAATAAATGATTTTCCTAAATGGACGATATCATCACATTTAGAGGGTGTAGTTTATATAAAAGCGAAGCTAGGATTCTCGAGGAAATCGAATCGAAGGTTGGTTTCGAATCTATTTGTAGAGTAAGCGATCTGCAATTATTCACGCCCTTAGAATTTATTTCAAGGGAAAATAGGATAACTCACATCACTTCATTTAAGTATCCACATTCTTCTTTTCCCGAATCAGTATGTAGTCTTGAACATCTTGAACTCGTCTATTTTACAAAATCTAAATTTGAGTCGCTTCCAGAATCGTTAGGAAATCTAATTTGCCTGAAAACATTAGCATTTGATAAAGGGAAGCTGTTAACGCTTCCCGACTCGTTAAAGAACTTACAACATCTCGAAACGTTAATGGTTCAAGATAACGAATTGACGCAAATTCCTGAAGGGGTCACGGAGTTAGATTCGATCAAATGTCTATATTTGTCAGGAAATAGGATATCCGCGATTCAAGAATCGATTGGAAACCTAAGCTCATTAATTGAGCTGAATTTAAGTTATAACAAGATCGAGCAATTACCAGAAACTATTGGAAATCTTTCCTCCCTTAAACAATTAACTTTATCAAAAAATAACTTGAAGAATCTCCCATCAACGATTGGAAAATTAAACGCTCTTGAGGAATTATGGCTCCACGAAAACCATCTGGAGCATTTACCCGCGTCAATATTAGAACTGCAATCGCTTAAACACCTACAAATTGATGACAATCCATTAGTCGACACGCCAAACCCTGACACGGAAGTATTACTAAACAATTTAAAACAAAAAGGAGTGAAGGGATTTTAACAACAATAAAATTAGATTGATTATTACCCGATTCTATGATAGTGTAGAGAGGAATAATGTCGATATCGGGGGGATATAATATAGGAAAGGGGTCTATTAACAATATAGGATTCAAATTCGTCTTCTAAGGATCGATAATTAATTACTTGAAATGCGGGTATTAGAAAATTATTCCATATGTTGAGATTTTTCACTTCCAAATTTCTTTCAATGTTCAAGATTTTTGGATTCATAGTCAACAAGATCGCACTCGTTAGTAATTCTGAAATAAACCTCGCGCTCTGAGCTCCTAAAATAATTGATTCCGCTCGCAATATCACTTGCCAAGTTTCTTCTGCTTTCCAAGGAAATAGGGCGGCTATTGCAGAGAAGATTTCTTTGCCATCAGCAAGATCTTTAAATTTTTCGTTAAAGAACTCATATTTCTTCGTATTTGGAGAGACGGCTAAGATCAATAAAGCAAGAGCGAGTTCGTTCTTATCCTTGGAAGTTGACTTGTATTTTTCGACTAATTTTTCCAAGTTATCGAGATATCCTTCGAATTCTTTTGATAATTCCTCATCAACATTATATAAGTTTGTGATAAATATTCTTCCTATAATTTTGACGATTTTTTTAAATTTTCTAATTTTAGAAGGATAGAGATCGTTATTGTGGAATATATCCATAATCTTTTGAGATGGACTAATATAATTAATATTACCAAAAGCTTCATCAAGCGATTTATCCATCATTTTATCTTGAATAGAATGCCAACTGGAATAATATTCTTTGTTAATAACATGATTCATTTTCTTTTTTAGATGCAATAAATCCATATTAATCAAGTAAATTCCCCAAATCGGAGGGAATCGACTGCCTACCATAACAGATTCTAATTGTTTTAATAGCGAAGAATACATATCGTTGAGTTTTTCGACAAGATTGACCATTTCGACGAGATCGTTTGATAAAAATCTTTCTCTTGATTTTATCTCTTCTATAAAAGTTTCACCTATAGGTGACAGAGAAATTCTTTTTCCATTCAACTTTATAGAATTTCTCAAAACCTTTTCTTCTGCGTTGATCTTTAATATTCGATTTTTTAGAAAATAAATGTGTTTTTCTTTCAGTAAAGAAGCTTTTTTTATTTTTCTATTGTTTAATTCTAATTTCATTATGTTTCCAATCGTCAATAATCCAAATAATTTTCTTGGAGATTTTAAATTATTAAGCTCCCTCTTATTTTCTATCTGGTCTTTACTATATTCCCTTAATTCTTCTGATGCTTGAGTGAATTTCTCTTTAAGATCTTTCAATTCGTCTTCTAGATTTAACTTACTCGGAGTTATTTCAAATGGAGAAACAAGCCCAAATTTTATCAATTCTTCGACTTCTTCTCCAGATACTTTTGTTTCAAATCCATTTTTCACATTTAACAAGATATTTAATGTTCTCTCACATTTCATTAAAACTTACACCTTTTCTATAAATGGAACTTCCACAGTAGGAAGTTCGGGACAATCAATAATTATTTTTAAATCTCCATTAACTTCTTTTGCATACGCAAATTGATCATTATTATTTAAAGCAAGTTGAACATATAAGGCCAATTCCTTGCGTTGAGTTTCCCAATCGACTATGTTATTTACTAGGTGGTGTCTATATGTGTCGATTTTAGATAAGGCAAATATAAATTCAAAAACTAATTTTTCCCATTCGTGTAAAAGCATTTTTGGAAAATCATCTTTTGTAACTGTTTTCCAAATTAAACCTTCTAAGTCGGCAAAATGGATCGTGCCGTCTAAACCTACCACGCAATCTTTATCCATCCATACATCTTGGTATACGATTCCGGTAACATTATTTCCTTCTATCTTAGCTGAACGAGCGTAAAGTGACAGTAAAGCTATGCCGGATCTAATAAAATTCATTTCAAATATTTCTACTTCTTCAGATGTTGATATTCCAAAAGTTGAAAATAATTTATCGAGATCGGCTATCGTGTCCGATGATTCGAAATATATCCTTGCCTTGGACGGAACGAGGCGTATGACTTGATAAAAATGCTCTTGATAAGTTCTAAAATAAAAAAAATTCCTTGCCGTATCTTCTATTTGTTTTGGAAGCTTTACAATTCCAATCACGGGACAGATGTGTGCACCATTAATCGAGTCTTTTTTTGCAAGCTTTGAAAATTTTAATTCATCAAATCCGTTTATTGTACCCTGAGCACCATAGGGACTCTCCCCTAACCAGGATTCTGACATGATAAATCCTAATCCTGTCGATAACTTTTCAATTCTTTCATTTAATGAAGGATCTCTACAAGCTTTTTTAATTTTTTCGGAATTCAAATCACCCCCAGCAAACATATCCTCGTAAGCGCCACATCCTTTTATCGATAAATACCACTCTTTATTATTAATATTATGGTGTCTTTCAGGGACGATGGCATTACGATTCTCGTCCCTGAGCGCTTGAATAATTTTATCACTGAATCCGTGAAATTCCGCCGTGGATTTTCCAAGATAAAGTTGTACCCATTTTTTCAAGGATTTAAATTGTGGATTTAAATGTACCTCTTCGGGGATTCGTTCGTATAATTGTATGTTACTTGATCTAATCAAGTAATTCGTATAATTATCCGTGTTGTTTAAAAAGATTGAATTCAATACCTTCTTACCTTCACTTTAGGCTTCTTTTTTCCATATAAATACAATTTTCCAACAAATTTTGCGTCTAAGTGCTTATATATGCTTTTTGCTGGGCCATTCCATTCAGCTATTTCAGTGATAGCGTTTTTACACCCAATTTCTTTTAACATCGATAAACGCGCCATTACTAAATTTTCACCAATTCCGGAATTTCTAAATCCTGGATGGACATATAATCCATAAAGCCAAGCAGAACCTTCCCCGGGCGTTGTAAAACCCACGCCAAGAACTACCTTGTTTAGATATCGCTCCAGTCGGGCGTTTCGGTTAAAAAACTTCTTGCGTAGTCTATCGCTGATCCATATTTCGCTTTCGTCTACCGTAGCAACAACGATTATATCGTTTTTTGCAGCTTCTTTTACCCATTCTGCCTTTTTTTTCCGAATTTTTCCATAATCCTCGTTAGCAATCAATTTCATTATGGGAGGTAAGTAGAAATCAATAGCTGGTTTGATCAAATTAGGATCGTAATTAAATTCTTTATTTTGAAGGTCAGATATTTTTAAAACATCGTAAACTTCAATCTGTTTCAATTTCCAGATAAACTTCCTATAATCTGTAAATGCATATTTGACTTTACCGTACTTGATCATTTCTTCTACACATTCTCCAAAAAAAGTTCCAACACGCTTTTTTTGTTCAATAAAACCTATTCCAACTACTTTTGTGCCGATATGTGCTGAAATTACCAGCTTTTTTTGTAGGTTTGCATTTGTTATATAAGAGGGAAAGCATTCAGCGTAAGCAGAAGAAATTGAGAATTTAGCATCTTTAGGTAAATTTCTCTCTATAATTGTTGATGTAGCCGTTGAGACTCGTTTTCCATGATAAAGGTGTTTTGGTCTCCAGCGATATTTTGGATAAATCAAATATACCACGATACAAGCTATAACAATCCAAGACCAATATATAAGAAAATACATAAAAAAATCAATTGAACGCATATAATTTGCAGAGATAACACATACAAATGATTTTATTTTAAATTCCGACCAATATCCCGTAGCCCTATCGTATCCAGAATCGGTTTCTGACCATATTTCTCCTAATAAATATCCTTCAGGAGTAAAAAAATATTCTGAAGTATAACTTGCGGTAAATTCACCATATTCGTCGTCTCTATCAAAATATCCATTAGATCGTAGTTTTACCCCCGAATAAGGCATTAATGGAACATTTCCTCCTTCCCACAAAGGAGTCGTCCAAAAAGGTCCTGCCCAGAAAGTTGACGATCCAATTTTACTATATTGAGCGTCTAATATCTCATAATTTTGAGAAGATACTCCTTGGGGAAGGTGGAACCAAACATTTCTTCCAGTCGTATCAATCTCGTCTTGATCAGTGCCACTAAGATACGATCCGTTGGTTAATGAATAAGTAAAAGCATAAGTATCCTGTGAGGATAGTTCCGTATCGTAATCATTTTCCGTCCATTTCCACGACACGCTTCCAACAACTTGTCCAATTTCTCCTGTAAATCGCACTTTATAAGTTCCCACGGCGCTAAAAGTCTCTTTATAATCTTCATACCAGCCACCCGTTCCAGTCAAATCCCAATTGTAATTATATGTGAATTCAATGTCGTAATTGGAAGTCCTTACGCCCATATAAGGAATTGCTGAAAGCTGAATCAAAACACTTATTATAAATAAAATAAAAATAAAAATTGTCCGTTTTCGCATGTTAAATTTACCCTCCAGATGAAATCTAATTTAATAAGCTTGAAAAGAATATTTTAAGATTTATTATAAAAATACACTATTGAATCAAATATAAGAAAAAAACAATGTTTTTTGGTATTTAAATTTATATGGTAAAAAAATGAAATACTATTATTCTCTTGAGAAGGGATCTCATTAGAGAATTATAATTCTAATTTCCATTTAAAAAATAAAGCATAAAAAGTTAATTAAAAATTGCGAGTAGCTAATAAAAAGGAAATCTTAATTGTTTTTGTTCCTGCCTGAATAAGGTCTTTTTCTTCAATTCTTTATCAATGAATCCTTCGATGTGACAAAGGTATTCATACTCGTCTTTTAAACATATTGTAATTGCAACACCCTTCTTGTTCATTCTCGAGGTGCGTCCGATCCTGTGGACATAATTCTCGGGAAACTTGGGCACATCATAATTAAATACATGAGTTATATTATCGATATCGAGCCCTCGAGCTGCCACATCCGTAGCAATGAGCATGTTAACCTTGCGATCCTTGAACTGGCTCAAAATCTTTTCTCTTTTAAATTGCGAAAGATCTCCCGAAATTAAACCAACTCGAAACTGATTATTTAACGATTCTAATTTTTTGGCGAGCCAGGAAGCCGTCTTTTTTGTATTCGTAAAAATAAGTGAAAATTTTGGTTTCTCTTTTCTTAATACTTGCAAGAACGAGTTAAATTTCTGGTCAAACCTATCGATCAGATAATAGTATTGTCTTGTATTTCCAACAGTGAGGTCGTCCCTACTTAGATTCAAGAACTTGAAATCGTTTTTCGAGTGTTTCTTGACTAGATCTCTAATATCAGGATCTAAAGTGGCAGAAAAAAGTAAAAATTGATAGTTTGTTTTTATTTGGTTTAGAATGTACTTGATATCGGGGGAAAACCCCATATCCCATAATCTATCTGCCTCATCAAGTACAACGAATCGGATGTTTGAGAAGTCCAATTCCCTTCTCTTGTAAAGATCAATAATTCGTCCAGGCGTACCGCAAATAATTTGTACTCCTTTTTTTAGATATTCAATTTGATTATTTATTGAAACGCCCCCATATATCGGAATCGATTTAAAATCGTCTCCAAGGCTTTCGACGACTTCTTGTACTTGTTTAGCAAGCTCCCTTGTAGGTACTAAAATTAAAGCCTCGTTTTTAATACCTTTTAATTTCTCAATTATTGGAAGCGTGAAAGCAAGCGTTTTACCCGTTCCGGTTTTCGATTGCACCATCAAGTGCTTTCCTTGAAGGACTAGAGGGATGGATTTTTCTTGCACCGGGGTAGGCTTTGTTATATTTTGTTTGAAAAGGGCGTCGACATAAGTATTGTTAATTCCTAGTTCTTTAAAATTCAAAAATTATTCCCTGTTGCGTCACTTTTTTTTCTCGTTTATTCAATTTGTAAAATGCATCATGTAAGAAAAAGCTTTTTAAAAATCAATAGAGGCTTGTATATCATTTGAAAATGATTTTTTCAACTAAAATGTCGAGCTTTCCTAATTTTTTATGTAAGAGCAATCTGACTTTATTTGCGTTAATGCTTGGATTGTTATTTACCATATCTTGAACTGCAGCGTGATATTTTCGCCCTTTTCGAGCTAATTCTTGATGATCGTTGTTATCACTATTAAATTTAGGGATGGGAAATGAAAAAGGTCTTTTGTGAATATGACGAGAGCTTTTTATGATTTTAATGCTATTAGAAATTATATGAGAATTAAGTATAGAAGATAAATAATACGCCTCATCTTTAGAGTTAGAAGATAAATAATAATTCTCTGATGGTACGATTATATTTTTTTTGAAATTATTAATTACGGCAGATTTTAAATTCGATCCAGAAGCATTATATACAACGAGAAAATTTTTGTTATGATTTTGTTTAGTCAACTTGTTCCAGTAATTAAGATTATCGAACAATCCTTTTGTCTTAGTTGTAGATTTTTTGTTATTCATATATAAATCATTAATTTCCTCGTATAGAGCACGAGCTTTTGGAAACATGTTCAAGTAATTGAGATCAAACTGAAATTTATTATCAATTGGAAGAAAAACTTTATTAAATTTTTTTAAGCAAAAAGGAACTAAATTCTTATTGAGATACGATTTGAAGATAAAAGATTTTTCTACTTGATGTTCAGAAATTATAAAGTTCCATTCTTTTTTAGCCGTAGTCCTAACATCAGGGTCAGAAGAAATGGAAACCAACTGCGCGTTCTTATTTTTAATTTTAAAAAAAACTAGTGTCCGGGGTACTAAAGTAGCCCCTTGATGAAACTGATTCTTATACATGCTATGAGATAACTTACTCAACAATTTTAGCTGATATATAGGTAATATTAATTTAGCACCTTTAGCTTGTATTTTCAAGCTTGAATAAAGAGTATTTTCTACGAATTCGATATTATCGTCAAAAACTTTTGTTTTAATAGGATACTTATCCTTAATAGAGGTGCCCTTAATATTACCAGTAAAAGTCGCTTTTAAACAGATATGAGGTATTGTGAAAAGAATTTTGGTGCTGGGAAAGTCCCAAATCTCCAAATCGTTAAAGATCGAAAAACTCCTGAATAAAAAACAATGGTCGCCATTTATCACGCTTTTAGGATTAATGAAAAACACTTTCCCTCCAATTTTTAAAAATTTTGTAACTGCATAAAAAAAAAGTGCTCCGAGCTCTATATGGGTGATATACTGACTAAAAGGCTTTATTTCGAATTCCTCAGCTAAAATTCTCACGGCTTCTTGATAATCCTTGCTATTCAAGTCTTTATAAGTAATCCAAGGGGGATTTCCAATAACCAGATCAAAAGAATTGTATAATTTCTTCATTTGGCACATCATTTTTGTTTCGTACTTTTCGGGAAATAGGGAATCAACAATAAATAAGTTGACTTTTGGAAGATTTTCTTCTCCAATATCAAAATATTCAAGATAGATCAAAAAAAGGTTTATTTTTGCCGTAAAAACAGCCAAAGGGTTCACATCAAATCCAAATACATTATTGATCGCATTAATTTTTTCCTCGTTAGATTCATTTTTAGTTTGCAGGATTTTAAGTACGATGTTAGTTAAAAAGCTTCCAGAACCACAAGAAGGATCTAATACTTTATGTCCGAAAACATATGCATCTTCAACCATTTTCGATACTAGTTTCAAGGGAGTGTAAAATTCTCCAATCTTATGCCGAAGATCGGCAAAAAAAAGCTCTTGATAAAGATCGATAAATAAATCTTCTAGAGCGAATTTTAACCCCTCTAATTCATCGTAAATTTCTTGAAAGACTTTTTTAGGAAGGTCTATCCAATAAAAATGGCCATACTCAAAAACTTGAAATGCTTCCAAGTCGTTTGACATATTATCCTCGTATACTTCTTCAAAATCTAAGTTTTGGATGACACCCAACTTGATTATAAATAAAGATTTTAGAATCAATGAAAAATAGGAATGCTTGAAGAAAAGCGATTTATCAAGCACACCACTATAAATAGATTCGTATATTTGTTTCCAAGAATTAATTTTTTCATTAAAATCAGAAATCTGATCGATTTCAGATTTTTTATCAAAAAAGTCCATACATAATTTAAAGATTCTCGATCTTAATCCAAAAAGACGAGAAATATCTTCAGAATCTATTATTTTGTTGTTTTCAACCATTTCTTTCTTTAAACTAATTTCGTATATGAATTTGTATTAAAAATTTGAACATATTCAGTAAGATTTACTAAAATAAAAATATAAAGATGAAATCTTACCTCATAAACGATGGAAGCATTAAACTAAAAATTTCGCTAATCTTTTTTAGCTTCGATTTTGATTCAACCGTAGTT
Source organism: Promethearchaeota archaeon (assembly GCA_016839425.1). The sequence continues at coordinate 8,731 of JAEOUI010000076.1, read as the reverse complement.
GCAATTAATATGGAGCGTTCTAATTCGTCTCTATCTAACGATCCACCAGAATATATAGCGTTGGTTGAATTAAATACCAATAAATACCTAACATTTGGATTGTTAACTACTTTAATCCCATTAGTTGATTTAATTTCGTCGTATATTAATCGATGCTCTCCTGGCATCCCACCTCTATCATTGGTAATAACAAAGATCTCAACTCCTTTAGCCGCAAGATTTTTTAACTCTGTTGCGTAGAACTTTCCTATTTTTGGAGATACTACATTGAGTCGCCCCTCTGTTTGTCTAATCATTTCTAAGATCAAATCGTTCAACACATGTTTAGTATTTGCAAACACACCAGAAGTTTGAATATTAATTGCTCCAACTAACGAAAGAACTTTATTTTCCAAATTTTGAACTTGTTCCTTGAGACGCCGATTTTCCAGTCTAAGTTCTATTATTCTATCACTCACTAAAGTATCACCTACCCATTAATTAATATGGCTCTAGTATTTATTTTAAATATTATAAAAAAGAAATTCATATAAATGATTTTGCATGTAGATGGATTATTTAAGAAAAAGAATATAATCAAATAAAAATATTAACAATATCAATATTATATTATAAACGATCCCATGGTGGTCCAAACAGCGTAAAGGCTGTTAGTTTAGAGCCTATTTCGTAATTAAGAGTACCCTCTTGATAATTAGATTTAATTGCTTTAAGCATCGCATCTCCTAATGTATCGTTCTTGAGTAAGCTTAAATAGAATTCTTCTACGATTTGATTTGTAATGTTATCAAAGGTTGGGTAATTTCTTGTAATTGCACCCTTAATAAAACCGATATCAAAACTTGATAAAATTTGTCCAAAATTAATTCTAGTATTATCTATTAAATTTGCATTAGTATCGTAAATTTGAGCGTCAAAAAACAGAAAGGGTTTTTGCTTGCTAATTTTAATTGCTTGAAATAATTCTTTTAACTTAATGATATTATTATCTTGAGTAAGAATATAACTGTCTTTGGGACTTGCTTTCGAAAAGAAAATGTTTCCAATAAAATGAATGATATCATGTTTTCCTTGAGATATTTCAGAAAGAACTCTTTCGCGAGAAGCAATATCTTCTGAAATAAGGGTCATAGTACCTATTCGATCTACGGAATTTAAAAACGATGAAACATGAGTAACTTGATTTTTTCCTCCCAAAAAAGGAAATAAAAGTTCTTTTTTCTGATTTTTATCATCCCATCTCGTTGGATTGATAGAATTTGTTGATTCGAGGTTTAAAATGTCTTTTAAATCATCAGAAGATATGTTCGATTTTTCTTCAAAAGAAATACCCTCAATCTTTGTTCTTCCGATTTTATAGGAAATTGGAAATTGGATTGAAAAGTTCTTCTTGCCCTGAATAATTTCAAAGGGTATTGTCATGTTTTCTAATATTACATATAAACGCGGAGAACCATTATTTACGGATAATTCAATATTTGATAATATTTGTTTAAGCTTTTCGGGTAAATATAAGTAAAATAGAGATCCAAGATCTGTGAAACTAAATTGGAATTTCTTTATGGGATTAAAAGAAAACAAGTCTAAATATATTTCTAATATCATTGCATCGTTCCAATACTCGTGTTCAATGTTCCCCTCTAATATTTCGCCGTTGATATGTTTAATTCTATAGGTTATAAACCCATTGGAATCTATCCGAAGCGCACATTCTTTGAGTTCTTGCTCAATCTTGAAATTTTCCTTATCGTCGTCAAATGAGTAAACTTGTTCCTTTAAAGAATTTGCATCCTCCTTTAGAGCAATCAAATCGGTTAATAAAGGTTTTAAATTCTCATCGAGATATGTTAATATTTTTGAAGCTAAAACCACATTTCCTTCTTCGAATAACGCCCGATAAAATATCATCCTCCAAAAATCTCTCTTTTCTATTGAATAAAACAAGGATTTAAACTTCCAAATATAATTACAAGTGTGAAAAAAGTGCAATATTTGTTCATTCGTTCGAGGTATTTTTAAATTCATTCCGAGCTTTGTGAGTGATTGGAGCAGGTATTTTCTTTCTTTTACTTCTAAAAATTTTTTACAGGCCTCAACCCATAATTCAACCAATATGTTACTATAACCTAAATCTGATTTCATTATAAATAAATCCTCAATGAAGTCATATATTTCATAAGCTACATCGTATCTGCTTCTGTCAATTGAGAATTCGATAAATTGCCTAATATGGTTTATAGCATCTGGAAAAGATTGGAATTGTTCCATCTTTGAATAAATATATCTAATAAGAATCAAGATCCAATTCTCTTCACCAATATTGGTTAAATAATAAACTAATTCTGTTAAGTCTTGTAATACGGTAGGAAATGTTCGCTCGTTTATTTGGACCCTTCCAAGCTTTCCGAATTCATTCTTTAGATCGTTTGGGAGCCTATTAACCAATATTTTATTCATTTCATTTATGAATTCCTGACCAGGGATTTTTAAATTATATTTAATGCAAACATTTTCCAAGAACACGGCAATGAATAATCCCCTCTTATCTGGAGATAATTTTAGAATAGTTTCGCTTAGATGCTCCATTCCAAAAAGAAATAACCTTGTAGGAAGAACTGATTTTCTTAAATACATCAATAATGTTTGAAGTTCAATCAGCTCAAGAAATTCTTCCCGACTGAATAATTTTCTGGAAAACGAATTAATAAATTTTGAAATTCCAGATTGAGGTAATTGTTCCATTTCTATAAAGGATTTGAGAAGATTTGTAAAAAATATTTTAAAGTGATAAAAATCGTCAAGTTTTGATAAAAATGTGAAAAATCTATTATAAGCATCAAGATATTTTATTTTATCGTAATGAATCCCAGTCTCGTCTCTTTTTAATAGTGAATTTATATAAAGATGCCATGTGTTTACGATAATCATTATTAATTGTTTTTTCTTTTGCGTATCAATCCATTCGGTTTTTTCTATTTCATAATAAAGGTCATTAAAGAGTTTATCTGCCCAAACATGATTCGCGCTTGATAGTAACTTTCGTCCTTGCAGGACCTTGCTTTGAAAGTTAGCTAAGAACTCCTTTTTTATATTTGATGTTTCGGACATTTTATCACATATTATTTTATGATTAAATTAATTAATCTCACTTGAGGCATCTTGACTATTGGGATTTTCTATCCACCCCTTTTGAAGTTGATTCTTCAAATATAATATAGATGCTCCAATCCAGCTCATATGTTCCCTTCCTGCTAAGGAGATTACATTCAATTTTGGAGTAATTTTATCAGGAAAGTAATTCTTAAGTTCCAATTTTAGCCTATCCTTTAATCCAGGGATCAGGCTCCCTCCTCCAGCTAATATAATATTTGAAAGGAGTTCTTCCCAATCCTCGCGAGCCCAGGTCTTAATAACCTTAGAAATTGCTTCTCCCAGACTAAAATAATCCATGTGGATTAATTTAGGGTTAAACAACGGTTCTGCGAGCATAAATCGTTCTGAATTAATCTTTAAGGAGCTACCATCAGGTAGATTAACAATCTTGTCATATTTATTCACTCCTTCTTTAATTCTTTTTACTTCCGCTTTAGCATTCAAGACACAAGTGGATGTTTTATCTTTTATCTCCCGAGCAATTAAATTGTCAATATAGTTTTTTTTCCCCGATTTTTTATGTGTTATGCATAAATTAAGTAAAAAAGTTGTAAGTTCTTTCCCAGCAATGGGATATACATCTCTAGACATTATTTGATTAAACCCATGAAGAAATGAATTTATATATGTTTTCGATTCACCCATATTAACAACCACAGCGCTAATTTTTTGTAAAGGAGCCATAATGGCTTGACTTTCGGAAAGAAAGAGGAGCTTAGGAAAATTAAACTCATCAAAAAAAATTTGTTGGAACTTTGATTTCTCAAGATCAGTCATCAAAAAGGAGGATATCAATACGATTGGTTGTTTATAGCGATATTCCGGTGCAATTTCAAGTTTAGAATAATAGTGATCGAAAAATTTTAACGCAATAGTATAATTATCTTCTTTTCTTACCTCTCGAACCTTTAGAATATTCTTATAGTTTAAAGCATCGTCTCCAAAAAGATAATTTTGCGAATTTTCACCTCCAACCAATATTTCGTCTAAACCTTCAATCGCATCAGAAGTAAAAAGATAGTCTGTAAAGTTAACAAATACACTAGGAGCTATAATTGATGGAAAATCGTCTCCTGCAAATCCTAATCTGAACGAAGAGGTCCCAAAATCAACGATTAAGGGCCTAAAAGGATCGTTCTTCAACTCTTCTATTGACGACATGTGTTTTCAAAGGATAATGATTTGTTGTTATAAAAACAATCTCAATCGGGCTTTATAGTTCATGAATGTATTCGTCAGCAAGTCGTTTTAGTTGATATTCTTTTACTTGGAGTTCTAACATGCCTAAAACCTTTTTAAATTGCTTTGAAAGAGATTCTATATCAATCTCTGCGATTTTCTCAATTTCGGTTCTTTTAATAGCAAACTCAGATAAACCTTTTTGGATTTTCTCATAAGATTGGTTTATCGATTTTACTAAATCTTCGGTGTTTGCTTTGGTAACTTTCCTCATTTTTCTTAAAACCGACAGAACGCTCGATATTGAATCCTCCCAAGTTTTATAACGAGATCCGTATCCTTCGATAAGTTCAGTAAAAAATCCTTCTAACTTGGGATAAATACTTTCCTTTACAGGTTTCTTGACTTCTTCAATTATTGGTTCGGGCTTTAATGCTGCATCAGTATCCTCTAAATTTTCTTCCTCAATTGTTGCTTCTTCTTTTTCTTCTTTAACAGGGACAGCGCTAGGAATGCCAATCTTTTTAGGTGGTTTAGGGACAGGCGTTAATTCTTGCTTCTTTTCAATAGAACTATCTACTAACCGTGTCCTACTTTTAATTTCAGTACGTCCAATTTTTCGTTCAGTTAATGGAACATCTTCTATTAGAAAATCCTTTACTACATCGCTTTCTTGCCGATTATAAGACAACTGGGGTTTCACTTGTTCTTCTTTAACTTCAACCTTTATTTGACTACGGAAAAAACCATCACCTTGTGACATATTAGATAAAAGTCCCTGAAGATCTTCTTGAGTTTCTTTAGCGCCTACTAAGGCAGAATCAATGTCTTCTGGTTCTTCTCTTTGTTCAAGTAAGGCCTTGTCCAATTGTATCTTTGGAAGGGACTGAGTTTCATTTGGTGTTTCTTCGGATGCAGGTTCCTCTTCCTGCTTTTTCTCTTTCTTTTTCTTATCTTTCTTCTTTTTTTTAGCCATGAGTGAAATTGCTTTTTTTTTTATCTTTACTGTTAAATAACAAAAACTTAATATTTTAATAGTACAATTAGTTTATAAATCTATTTTAAAGTATATCAAAAGAAAATATTAGGGACGAGATTAATATAATTTCACCTTTTGGATTACTCTAAAGGAGTTATTTCAGTATGTAAGGCATTCCCCTCTTCACGCAATATTTCATCAAGCTTTTCGAGATCCATATTAGTAGGTTTAGGCCCTATTACCGTCCAAATCGCCGCTTTGTCCTTTTCGGCAATCACGGATTCACCGAATACAAGAGAGATCCCAAGCTTGCCTAAAGTGGTTGCAATCTTTCCCAAAGCACCTGCCTCGTCTTTCATTGTTATTCTGTATTTAAAATATTGACTTTTATCGTCAAGACCGACGGGAGTTATTTTAATCTCTTTTGTATCAGAATCTGCAACAAGCATTAATTGCGAGTTTGTTGTAATTCCAAGACTTTTCCTGATTATTTGAGGTATGACAATACGACCCCTTGTATCTAAAGTCAATATTCTTACTTCCTTCATATAATACAATTTTTACATCATAATATAAATGTTTATTGGAACTTTACAAAAAAAAAAAAATTGTGAGTTTAAAGATTGGTCATAAAATTGGGAAAAAAGAAAGAAAATCAAAAAATAATTAGATGAAAAGACTTGCTACCTATTGGTGGTGTGCCTTAAGTTTAACCGTGAGGTCTCTGGCACGTTTTGAATACCAAACCAGCAATTCACCTGCGTTTTCAGGTTTGTAATATTCGCCTCCACATAAAGCAGCAGCCCTAGTCATTAATTCATCGTCAGGATTTCCTAATCCAATGACATAAATCACGACATTCGGGTTTGCAGAAAATTTTTTGATTTCACTAAAGAAAGCATCACCATCCGTAGGAACACCATCCGTGAGAAGGACTATCATGGTGGGTTGGTTAGGATTCATTTTATCAAACTCAGAAAGAATTTGATGAGCAGCTACCATTGCTTGTCCCATATTAGTTGCTTGTCCGTAGGCATTTCCAATCCGATCAACGACAACGCGAGCTGCTTCTTCAAGAACGCCTTTCTTTCCCGAAGCAGAATCCATGTAAAAATTACTACCAAACGATAAGACCTGTGCTTCGTCAGCAAAGCGTATCACGCTGACCTTTTCTCCAAAACCTCTTCCAACTTTCTCACTTAGGAATAGGACAGCTGCAAATGCGGCAGAAATTCTTCTTGGAATATTCACGCCCTCTTTAAAATGGACGAGAAATTCTTGAACTTCCCGAGATTCCATTGCGGCTTTGATTCCTTCAATTGCTGGAGCGATATTTGTAACTAAAACATCTCTTGCCATCATTGAACGGCTAATGTCTAAAATTAGTATGGCGTTAAAGGGAATTAAACCAACAGGGGCTAATTCGATCGTAGTATTAGGCGTGATTTGTGCTAAAACATCACCTGTTAAGTCAGGCACGCAACTCACGATAGAACAGGCAACATTCGCTTCTTTCCATCGTAGTTTAATACCCTTGAAAATTATATGTTTTTGCAACCACATCTTTAGTGGTTCTATACTAGTTCTTGCGATACTAATAACTTGCCACATATTTTCTCCCGATATAGGAGTCAAGCCTAAAGATACGCTTTGGAGTGGAATAATCTGTCTTTGGTTTTTGGACACGCTTACTTCAAAACTGCCAATTCCAGAAGCTTCTAATATTTCACTGTCAATAACAATAACATTGCCTTGAATTGAGTCGATGATCTGGACTCGGCATGCACCACTTGCACCTGTAAGATCGTCGGAAAACTGAACAACATCGTTTTGCTGAAGGGATAGCGTGTATTGAACATTGGGTCCTACTTGACAATAGCCCATTAGATTAGGTTGTGAACGAACTTCAAGAGTAACTTGAGAGGCTTTTTGAAGAGATATTTCAGTTGAATAAACAACAATCTGAGGAGATTGAATATTTGTATCCTGTTTTGTATCGATACTCATTCTTATCTCGGACATGTTTATCGCTACTGCGTCTACTCTTGCAGAACCTTTTGCTCTACTCGTAGGATCTTCCCAAGCAATTAACATACCATGTGCCAAACCTAATGATTGTAGAACTGAAGGATTTACTTGAACTCTTCCCCCTCGTAGAGACGGATCTACTACGGGATTTAGCACGACGCCTTTTTTTTGTTGTTTTAGCGTGTTAACATCGATAGGAGTTGCGAAAGTTCCTGTTGAAACACCTTGAGGTGATGGTTGAGGTCGAGTTGGTGCGGACGGTATTGAAGGCGGTGGTTGAAATTGAGTAGGTGCGGGCGCTTGATATTGAGCAGGTGCGGGCGCTTGATATTGAGCAGGTGCGGGCGCTTGATATTGAGCAGGTGCGGGTGCTGGTTTGAATTGAGGGACAGGAGTCGTAAATTTGGGTTCAGGAGGGATTGATGGCGTAGATGGTTGGAACTGAGGTGCTGGCGTCGGTTTGAATTTAGGCGCTGGTGCAGGTAAAGGTGCGGAAGGTTGAAGTGGAGATGGAATGGGTATTGGTTCGTTTATAGGAGCAGGTTGTGGTTTAGGAGGTGGTTGAAAAACCGGTGCAGAGGGTGCTTTTCCAGCCGATTTCTTACTTTTGACTTTTTTTGCTTTTTTAGGGGAGGGGGTTGTAAGTTGTGCAACACCTGCTATGGGTCTCACGGTGAGTTCAACACCATCGAAATCTACTGCGGTCAAAATATTCTTAGAAAATTGACCGGCAAAATCCAAAATCAAATCAGATTCTTGAATTACTGCTGTAGTTTTTTTCTTATTTTCCTGGTTTACAATTTCCACGGTATCTCCGTTTCTTAAACCTAATTTCTTAATGTTTTCAGGACAAATCACTAATCTTCCAGAGCTTTTCTCGTCAACATCTACAAAGATTTTAATTTCGGTCATTTGATATCATTTTTTTAAATTTAGATAACATAAAACAAACAGTTATTCATTTAAAATTAAAAACAAAAAAAGTTTTAAGGGTAACGCTTCGCTATCTCGCCTGCATAGTACCTAAAAACGGTGACGACCTTTCCCAAATCTTCAAGTTTTCTACAGGCACCCATAAGAAAGAACCTTCCTGCAGCGCTCAGGATGATAAATGCGTCAGAACCACGCAATACTACTTCGAGCATTTGTTGGTATCCTAAAGAAGCAATCGCTTCTGATGCGCTTTGCAATACAACAGCGCTCATACTAGAGAATAAATCAGCATTTACGTCATATGTAGGGATCGAAGAGAACGCGAGTTTTAGACCTTCTCTTGTGATTAAAGCGAGCGCTTCTAATTCCGTGTGCTCCGTAATGTTTCCCAAGAAATTCGATAAGCTTTGTGCTTCTTCTGCGGTTAAATCGGACATGATGATTAAGCTTGTAGTGTAG
>JAEOUI010000075.1 GCA_016839425.1 Promethearchaeota archaeon | reverse complement strand
ATTAAGGTTCACTTTTTTAACTTTAAAGTCTAAAAAAATAAAAAAAAATTATTGTACAATAGTATTTAAGAAATAGTACCTATCTCCCGTTCGATAATTTTCCTCTTTCCGACAGAATCCATTTTCCACGCAGTAATTGAGCATTCTTTTAGCTCGCAAGTACGACCAATTTAAAAGGTTTTGAACGATATCAATCGTGAGAAATGCGTGCTCTTTTGCTTGATTAAGAAATAATACTTGGTCACCATTGACATCCACTGGTCTTAAAGCAAGGTAAACATTCCCATCCTCTTTAAGTCTCTCAAAAAGATTTTCGTTAAGTTTTGTTGCTTTTTTCAATTGTTTTTTTGTTAACACATACTGAATCGATGTTCTCATAAAAATGGAGTAAATATCTTCGAAGGACAAGATACCACCTTCTTCATTGATCCGATCTTTTAAGATGTTATAGATTTCTCTGGCAAGTCCTTGATAATTAATGTCTTTCATATTGCCATTTTTCAATAAGTCCGTGTACTTGTCTTTAGGAACGATCAAAACAAAGCTATCGTGAGATTCCACGACAATTGCCGAAGATCCCTTTTGAAGATCGAACTCGCTTTCTGCCCTGACGATATCCATGGTATTTGTGAAGTATTTAACCATACCACGCTTTTTTTTGGAATCCCATAAATCAACTTTAACGGTTTTTCCTATCGGAACTTTTACCATTTTATTTTACACTTATTTAGTTGTTTTTTTATTCGGTATTACTTTCAAAGGTGTTTCGGTGCCAAGCTGTTTCATAATTTTTGAGAGCATTCCAGATTCTAACACGCCTTCTATTTTAGGCAACCACTTTGCCAATATATTTCCGCCAGCATCGTTGTTATCAACGGGAAGATACATTATCTTGTTGTTATTTCCTAATGCCTCTGCTATTTTACCTGCGCTATCGACTTGTGCTTGACTTAAAATTTCTAATATCTGAAGTTGTGCGGCAACGGAACCCTGTTTTAGAGCGTCAGATTTTTGTTTTAAGACTTCAACTTCGGCTAAACCTTTCATTTTAATCCCTTCGGCTTGAGCTTCGGCAGCTAGTTTGATGGCGTTAGCTTCAGCTTGGGCCCTTCTTTCCGTTGCTTCTGCTTCAGCTTGAGCCTCGATTAATTTCTGTTCTCTCCTTGCTTCAGCCAAGATTTTTGCCTTTTTTTGTTCGATCTCAGCAAATCTGGTGAGTTTTTGCTCTTCTATTTTTAAATTCTCTTTTTCGAGTAATATTTGGTTGGCAGAAACTTCTCTTTCGCGCTCTAATCTTGCCTGTTCTTCTTCCTGTTTCATTTTTTCAAACTTGACTTGAGTCGATTTTTTTCGTTCGACTTCGACTTCCTTTGCCTCGTTTTCTTGAATTGCTTCGGAGATTCTAGCCTTTTTAATAAGTTCCGCAATCTTTACACGTTCTAGAGAGCCAATAACATCTCGACCGTCTATATCTCGAATATTTTTTATATCGAAAATGATTGCTGACAGCCCTAACTTGCTAAGAGCATCAGCTACCATTTCATAAACGGATTTCTCTATTTCTTCTCGGTTTTTCATTATATCGAGTATTGTCCTTTCCATGGCAAGCGAACGAGCAGCACTCATCACAGTGTCTTCTACTACTTTACTCACGGTCGAGTGATCTATTCTCGTTAAAGTTGCGGCTGCTTTCTGAGGATCGGTTACTTGTACTTTAATTGATATTTCCACACCAAAAGGCAAGTTATCACAATCGTGAAGGTCAAGCAAACCAGGTTCGATATCCAAAACATGTTTCGGAATGATAGTTCGCCCGTGTAAAAATGGAAAATATCTGTATCTCCCCTTGCCATCGTACTCGTAGATGGTTTTTCCTTTCGATATCACATGTATCTCGTTAAACGGTACGACAATATTCGTTTTAAAATAGATCACGAGCACTATAATTAGAGCTAGCACTGAAAACCCTATAATTAATCCTATTCCCATATAATCTAACATTTTTGTCATTCACCTATAAATTAAATTTTTATGGTTAATAATTATGAGTTAGTAACTTCGTTATTTAAAAGAGAATGGTAAAAAATTGAAATAACTGGATCAAAAATTTGAGTATAAATCTTATAATATCACGAACTAAATTGTTATATCCAAAAGTATGACTAAAAATCCAAAATCACTCAAGGAAAATCTCGATAGAATCGGAAAAGTTCAAGCCATAAAATTGTTGAAAGAGTGGATTAACAATTCAAACGATCAATTAATTAGAAAAGAATCCTTAGATGTATTTGCAAGCATTGACTTCAATATTGACGAACATTTTACCTTTTTTGAACATTTATTTATCTCAGACGAAGATCCCGAAATTAGAGTATCTGCAGGAGAAATACTCCAAAAAAAATTCAAAAACAAGAAGAAATTACTCATATTGTTAAAATTCGCCTTGATAAAATCTAACGATTTGAAACAAAAACTATTTGCATTACGAGCCTTATTCCAAATAGAAGGGAAGGAATGCCGAAAGATAGTTGAAAAACACATGAAACACTTACTAAAAATCCATTTGAAAAGCAGTCAAGAGATTTTACCGAGCGATTTCTTTCAATCTTTCAATATACCCATCAAATTACCTACATCGATATTTGAAAACTGTTTAAATTTACTTTTTTATGAGTATTACAAAAATGAATGTGGCTACAATGCATCATTTAGGAACGGATATATTGTTTTACTTGATTGTGAGGGAGCAGGTTTGACTTCAATCAGTGAGATTGTTGGTCTGAAAGATCTCAAGGGATTAGAACATCTCCATTTGGGAAGAAATGCCATTAAGAGAATCGATGGGTTAAATAATTTAAAAAATCTTAAAGTTTTAAACTTGACAAAGAATAAAATACTAAAGATAGAAAACTTAGTAACTTTAATTGACTTAGTAGAACTTGACTTATCTTACAATAATATTGACACGATAGAAAATCTAAATCCTCTCGAAAATCTCAAATCACTCAACTTAGAACATAATAACTTAAATCAAATTCAAGGGCTGGAGGAAATTAAATCATTAGAAGTTTTAAATCTAAACCATAATAAAATTTCTGAAATAAAGAATCTCAACTTTTTAAGCAAGCTCAAAAGCTTGAGCATTTCGTTTAACAACATTGAACAAATACCACCATTAAATACTTTAGAGAATCTTAACTGGTTGTATTTAAATGACAATATTATTGCCCAAATAACAGGCTTGGAGAGTCTCCGTGAACTTAAAGGGCTCTACTTATCAAACAATAAGATAATTGCCATTCAAGGTCTTAAAAACCTTAAAAATCTCACTAAATTACAGCTTTCCAACAATAAGATCGAAAAGATTGAAGGTTTGCAAAATCTTCAAAAATTGCAAGAACTTTACCTGGACGATAATCGCATAACTGAATTAGAAGGTCTGAGCGATTTGGATCGACTCGTAATACTTTTCCTTAAAAATAACCTCATTTCCGAATACAAGAATGTGGAAACCCTTAAAAACCTTAACTTCTTATTCCTAAACGATAACCCACTAAACGAAGAGAGCAGGAAGCTCTATATGAAAAGGTTCAAATTTTAAATTCTATGGGTCAAATGTATCTGTTTTTTTGATGAAATTTAACTTTAACCTACTTGTTTAAATAATCATCAATAAATAACTCGTATATAATTTCGTCGTAATATAGAGAGTTCATATAAAACTGTTTTTTTCGCACTCCCACTCGCTGGAATCCGATCGATTCGTACAAGTGAATCCCACGTTCGTTCGTGGAAAAACAACTTAAAATAATTTTTTCTTTATTGTAGGCTTCTTTTGCTTCCCGAATTGCCGCGTCAATTAATGTCCGACCAAGCCCGTGATCCCGATATTCCTTTTTTACGATAATTCCGAGACTAAACACATGGATAGAAGCTTCCCATTGCAAGTTTGAAAGCTCGCATTGACCCACGATGTTGTTTGGAGGTTTTAAATTAGCGTTCTCTGCCACGAGACACATTTCATTTTCTTTTCTTAGGTTTTCATACCATGTTTTTTTTTCCCAATCAGTGTATACAGGAGTAAAGACGGGAAGATATATCCCTTCTTCGAGAACCTCGTTAAAGTTCTTCCAAACACCGTGCATATCAGTTTTTTTTACATGTCTTATCGTGATAGTAGCATTGTCTAACTCCTTAATGGACATTTCTGCGATTTTTTTCATCGTTAGGGCTCGAATATGTGAATGCTTTTCGATCCAAAAATAATATTAATATCTTAAAAAATCAATAGAATTTATGTTTTTTATAATTGTGTGAATCCTTAGGGTTTCAGCGTATTAACAAACAAAACATATTTTTTTATATTTACATTGCTATTGTGATAGTATGGAAAACCAAAATGAAGACGACGCAAGAGACGATAAAGCCCAAGCGGAAAAACTGAAAAACTACATTGACGACATCACGCAAGGAAAAAAAGCACCAGTGGCTAAAGACTTGGTGCAATTAAAACATGTGGAGGTTAAAAAGCAAGAAGTTGGAAAAGAAGCAAAAAATCTCGCTAAAAGCCTAAAGGAGAAGGGTATAGACCCCGATGGTTCAGAGAAACTAACAAACGACGAAATATCCGTGTTGGAAGCATTTGAAAAAAAGCGGTTATTCTTACCTAGAATTGCGATAATCGTGAACCAGAGCAGGGTTGTTATGGGGAACGAGGGTTTGAAAAAAGCGGAATTAGAAGTAATCCTCGATAAACTCATTGCGAAAGGTTTCGTGGAAACTCAAGAAGTAAATAATAATCTAGTTTACATTATCACTGAAAAAGGCCAAGAAAGAATACAATAAAAAGAAAAGGAATTAGTCCTTTTTTAGCAGCAATTTATTAATCGGTATGTCTGCAAATTCGCCCGAAGGGTACTCTCTTCTTAGCGTTAAAGGT
>JAEOUI010000074.1 GCA_016839425.1 Promethearchaeota archaeon | reverse complement strand
TCGTATATAGATTAGCTAGAAACCAGATCGTCAAGTTCACGGATAATTTATTATCTCCGTGCTTAGACACATTAGAAAAAAGGTTATTCAGAGATTAGATTTATATTTTCTTTAAAGATTCGATTCTAATTGTTCTTTAATAACGCCATCAATATTTGCCAAAAACTCGTATATCTTATCGAATGGAATCTTGGTGCCCGCAGCGGGAGGATGTCCGCCACCTAATGCGTTCAAACCCGTGATTTCTAATGCCTTTCGAATGGCTTCTGATAAATTTACGCCCCGTTCTACGAGCGATTCGTGAGCTCTTGCGGATATCTTGTATACTTCTTCCCCTTGCCTAGTAGCAATTCCAAAAATGGGCTTATTCAAATCGATTCTATCTAGGTTATCAAAAACCAAGATCGACGCAACCACTCCTATAACACTTTCAGGTATCTGATCTTCCCCGAAATAGAATTGAATGTTATCTTTTGATTGAATCTTGTTGTTTTCGTAAATCCATGATATGCTGCGTGAAATGAGGGATTTATAGCCCTTGAGTATTTCAATTGCTTGATCGTATGCTCCTTTTCTATCACCCATGGCAACCGCAATTCCTATTGAACCATTACCAGAACGTCCCGTTGAGTTTAATAGATAAGAAAACTCTCTGGTATCGTGAAGTTCAAGATATTCTCTTTCCTTTGGGAGGATGTACTTGTTGACGATCAGTTTATCTATTATTTCGCTTGGTTCGATGCCCAATTTGATCGTTGCGTATTCGAGAATTAAAGTAGATATTTTTTGCTTTTGATCTTGATTTAGATCGTTTAATGTTTTTATCTTACCCTCTGAATTTTCCATTAAAACTCCTGAAGTTTGTAAATACTTAAAGGTTTTATTTGGATCATTTGTCAACCCTGGTAATTTTAAATCGGTGGAGTAGGCAATAGCCTCGTTTAAGGGTTTGATTGAAGAAAAACTAAGATCATTAACTACTTCTAGGTGCCCTCCTTTTAGGGCATCGCTCAAGATCTCGAGGTTAACACCCTTAAAGGCCTTGTCTTTGTCTTGATTTTGAATGTCTCCCGTTGCACCCACGATTGCAATTGATGAAAGATCCGTGTTTTTATCGTTCAAGCACTTCGCAAAAAGATAACACATGCCTGCCCCAGAGATTTCGTTGCTTCCGTTCACGCCAAAGAAATAAGGATTAACATGCCAAGGACTGGTTTCTTTTTTAATTTTAGCAATGAGATCTTCTTGTTCAATGTCCGAAACTCCTTGAGGAAGATGATGATCTAAAATAATAAAATCAGGATTGCCCTTTTTATTTGAGAGTTTTTCTTGGAGCTCCAAGAATTGACCACTACCAAAATCTGCAAATATATAAATACAATGCGAATCGTTCCACCCTAAAGCAATTTTCTCAATTTCTTCCCTCTCTAATTGCTTAAGTATCGTTATTTGAAAAGGTATCTTCTCTCTATAGAGTGCCTTCCCAAGAATCGCACCTGCAGAGAGGCCGTCCGAGTCAATATGCGTGAAAATATGAACGGGTGATTCTAATTGCGATATTTTTGACCAAAAATATTTTTTGGTATTTTCCATTCCCTCGATAAGACCACTTAGGCTCATAAATCTACCGTTTAATAAATTTAAATCTTTAATTACATCTCCCCAATCGTAAAGGAGAATATTTATATAAATTTACCAAATTAAATATAAATACTCATTAAAAATCTAAAAAACATTCAATGTTGAACAAAATGGTAAATATAAACGATTTAACCCTAAAATTAGTAAATCAAATAATTGATAACAAGGAAGTCTTGGGTGCTAAAGTAGAAAAATTAAGCTCGGGTCAAACCGTGATCGATTTGACAAATGGTACTTGGGAAGCGGGTAGAATACTTAGTGAAATATGTATGGGCGGGTTGGGATCAGTAAAGTTTAATAGTTGCAATGTCGATGGACATTTCTTTCCCACGCTTAATGTCAGCACAAGCGAACCTATTATATCCTGCATGGCATCGCAATTAGCAGGATGGAGTGTTAAACTCAAAAAAGATGTCGAGAAAGATGGAAAAGTCAAAAAAAAGGTTGTTTTCCAATCCTTGGGTTCTGGTCCCGCTCGAGCTAAGGCTAGGGGAGAAGCTCTTTTTGAAGAAATTTCCTACACAGATTCTTCTGACTGCGCTGTTATTGTATTTGAAACCCGTACCATGCCTAATGAAGAGGTTATGGCAATCGTAACGGAAAAATGTAAAGTTCCCGCAGAGAAAACCTTTGCTGTGTGCGCGCCTACTGCTAGTTTAGTTGGTTCCATTCAAGTAGCCGCCCGAATTGTCGAAACGGGCATTCATAAACTTCACGAAATTCACTTTCCATTAGATTTATTAATGGATGGATTTGGTACCGTTCCTATTGCTCCCGTGGCAAAGGACGATTTCGCCGCAATGGGACCTCCTAACGATGCAATGTTTGCTCTTGGTCAAACTTTTTACACGATTAATGTTGAAAAAGATAAAGAAGCAGAACTCTTCGAATTACTTAAAAAAGCGCCAGCAAGCACCTCCTCAAGCTATGGAAAACCGTTTAATGTAATTTTCAAGGAAGCAGAATTCGACTTTTATAAAATAGATCCTGGCTTATTTGCACCCGCACTTTATACGGTAAATAATATTAAAACGGGAAAATCAATCTCTGTAGGTAAGTTGGATAACGATTTGCTAAAACTATCTTTTGGACTTTAATATTTAATCCTTTTTTCTTTAATTTTAAATAAGTTAGAATAGATAAGAAATAGCTAATATCTAAATATTAGTAAGTTCTTCTTGATATTTTAAGACTTCAGTCATGTCAATATCTCGATCGAAGGTTATTTTTCGATCAATACCCAAGTAAGTACAAGCTAGTTGCGCTGAAGCTGCGATCTCGGCCTTCTTAAGCGAAATTTGGTATACATCTTCAGGATCGGTCATTTTAGCTTTTAGCGTGCTAATATTTTCCAAGACTTTGCGCTTATTCTTGTCTAAATCTGCTTTCTCCATTCGTAAAGCTTGAATTTCCTTATCGATCTTTATAGAAGGTTTTAATTGCTGTTCCCGTCTTAATTCGTTGATTCTGTCAATAATCTTAACCCTTTGCTCATCTATGGTTTCCTTGTGATTAAATTCTGCCTCGTATTGGCTCTGATGGGATATTTGATAATTTGTAGTTCTTTCGTTTTTCATCTTATAAAGCAATGAGCCCATTTTATCGGCAACGATAAAAGGCAACTGGTTGCTCACGATTAATCGAGTTATGTTATTTAGATCGAAGAAGTTAAGATTGTCGTACTTGGATTGTAGGTAATTCTTTAGGTTCTCAGAATTGTGTTCGCACTCAATTTCGGTCCAATCGTGAATTGCGAGCCTTCTCCTGAAAAATATCAGCTCCCAATCGATACCAAGTTCTTTTAATAGTTCTAAAAGCTTATCGTCGTTTGGTTTTAAAGTTTCGATTATTAAATATAATTGAAGGCCGTAATACTTGTGCTCTTCTTGTAAGTAATATCCCCTTTGTTGCATTGATGCGAGAATTTTCAGCTTGATCGATGTATTACTGGATATATTTTTTTTACCACAGTTCAAATAAATGACATTACCCTCTTCGCTGACATATTCAGCGTCTAAAAACCCCAAGATGCTTTCTTGGTTCTCCCTGATGAAATCCATGAGACCCGTAAGTGTGGGTTTTACATTAAATCTGATGAGATCCCCCTGACTAATAGTCACGTAATCGCTGGGGTTTCCACCAACAGCAAGTTTGATGGAATAAAGTAATAAATCCTCTTCAGTACCGTAAACTTCCTTGATTGCTTCATTTATCGGAAAAACTTCATTGTCTAAGATTTTTATATCCGCTAAAGAACTTTCATAAGGTTCGGGATCGCTTAGAATCTTGTTAAGAATTGGAGCTTCTGAAGCATCTACCTCGATTTCGTAATTTCTTGCCAAATCCTTGCGAATCACGCAGAATGATTTGTCTTTTTTTCCTTCTGTATTGAACATGGATAAAGAAGTATGCTCGTCAATTACAGCTCGAAACTTTTCGATTGATCTATTCTCGGTATTGTCGTTCTTTATTCTTCTCCTTTGAATTTTGCATCATCAACTTTTTTGACTTCTTTCTTCTCTAATAAAATAAAACGAATTTAATCTTAAATTCTTATCGCTAACATTTTAAAAATTTCTTGTAGATCGTACAGTTCAAGGAAAGAAACTATTTTAGAATTTTCTTGATATAAATAAGTCCTATTAAAGCTCTTCTTCAAGATAATAATGCGTGCCTTTCTTATAATATACAATAGTAGATCCAAAATTATTTCTGATGGTATATTTATCTCCATCAACATCTTCCACTTCGAAGGAATAAGGCAACCTTCTCTGTTTTATAATATCTGCTATGATAGCATGTTCGTTTTCGGGTTTCATGATCATCAATTTTTTTCAAGACTTGTTAAATTATAAACATTCAAGACAAAAAAAATTTTTGGATTAGTTTTAATAAAAATATTCTAAAAAAAAAAGTTTTAAGACTTCCAATATTAAAAAAACCATATTCTATCACATTAAGAATCTTTAACATGAAAGCGTTAATTACAGGAATTACAGGTTTTGTAGGAAGTCATTTAGCCGAATTTTTATTAGATAAGGGAGATACCGTTTTTGGTACATTTCGATGGAGAAGTCCTCGGGACAACATCGAGCATATCAAAAATAAAATAAAATTAGTTAATTGCGAGTTATTAGATGCAATGTCTGTTAAGAATTGCATTTCCACCGTTAAACCAGATGTGATTTTTCATTTAGCCGCCCAATCTTATGTACCCTCCAGTTTTGACGAACCTGCGGCAACCCTTCAAACTAATATTATTGGAACTTTGAATCTTCTCGAAGCAGTAAAGCAGGCTGGAATCGATCCTGTAATACATATCTGTTCTTCTTCTGAAGTATACGGACAAGTTAAAAAAGAAGAGGTTCCTATTCTCGAAACGAATGTTTTCCGACCAGCTTCTCCCTATGCCGTTAGCAAGGTTGGTGAAGATATGATCTCCCTTCAATATTTCTTGAGTTATGGTATCAAAACAATTCGATCTCGAATGTTCACTCACACGGGTCCCAGGAGAGGTGAAGTATTCGTCGTTTCCGCGTTTGCAAAACAAGTGGCAATGATCGAGGCGGACCTTCAAGAGCCAATTTTAAAAGTTGGAAACCTTGATTCCGTGAGGACCTTTCTAGATGTTAGAGATGCCGTTAGGGCATACTACTTACTAGTTCAAAAATGTATTCCAGGCGAGGTTTATAATATAGGTGGCAATACAACGATGACCGTAGGTCAGATGCTCGATCTGTTATTGGATCAATCAACAATAAAAGAAAAGATAAAGATTGAGGTTGATAAAAATTTGCTCCGACCTTCGGATGTCACACTCCAAATACCAAATATTGATAAGTTTGTGAGCGCAACTGGTTGGAAGGCTGAAATTCCACTCGAAAAAACGCTACTTGATACATTAAATTATTGGAGAGAACGACTAAAAATTCATGCTCCCTGATTTAAATCGTTTTTAAATATATTATTAGAAAGCTGATAAAAAAATTTTGATAGAATTAGTATTAAAAATGCAATAAAAATTTAATAAAACGAATAGTTTTTTAACCAAAAGACCATTTTAATAAATAAGTACTTAAATTAACTTTTTTTAGATCTACAGGGATTACAAACATGGTAAAGCAGAAACTCGATATCGGTTTATTCAGTTGCATGTACAGTCAAACGAATGGAACAGCTCATTCTGTACGATTTCTTTCAGACGCTTTAGCTTCAACGGGTCATAACATTCATGTGTTTGCTCCACGAATAGAAAACGGGTATTCAAAACCAAGTAACCTCCATTTTCACGATTTAGGTGGAGCACGCATATCGGAAAAGACGGGTTTCGTATTAAGCTTTCCTTTTCATAAATATTTTTTTTGCCAAGAAGATTACCTTGATATAGCTCACATACACACGCACGCAACGATCGGAAGTATGGCCGTGAACTGGGCAAAATTCTTAGGCATCCCAATGATTGGATCTCACGGAAGTCCACTTCAATTCTATGCAGCTCAATATGTTCCAATTATCGGTAAATTATTTACTAAATTTGACTTGACTTGGCGATACGAACGCCATATTCTTGATAAATACGATCTTATTCATGTCCCAGGAAAATCAAAAAAGGAACAACTAAGAGATATGAGGTTCAAAGAACCTATTGTCTGTTTGACCAATGGTATATCCGATTTTTATTATAAAAACATTAACAAGAACGGTATTAGAGACAAATACAATATCGAAGGGAAAAAGGTTCTTTTATACGCGTCTCGCTTTTCTCCCGAAAAACACATGCTTAGCGTGATTAAAAAATTCCGCGAGATACGCAAGGAAGTTCCTGAAGCACATTTATTATGCGTGGGAAGCGATGGTCCTTCAAAAGATCCCTGTGCTCGATATGTAAGAAGACACCACATGTCAGATTATGTATCAGTTGTTGGTCAAGTTCCCTTCGAAGACTTACTTCGTTTATACAACACGGCAGACATCTCATGTCTATGGTCATGGATAGAAGCAGAAGGGCTAGTGCTCCTAGAAGCAATGGCTCAGGGGACTCCTTCTGTTGGTGCAAATGGATGTGGCATAAGAGATGTTATCAAGCACGGAAAAACGGGCTATTTAGCAAATACATTGGACGAGTTTAAGGATAAAGTTATAAAACTCATGAAGGACGACGATTTAAGGGCAGAATTTAGTAAAAACTGTAAGGAATTTTCCCAAAACTTCAAAC
This sequence comes from Promethearchaeota archaeon, assembly GCA_016839425.1. The sequence continues at coordinate 8,332 of JAEOUI010000074.1, read as the reverse complement.
ATAGCAAGATTGCACAGACTTGGGTTAAAATGTACAAGTTCACCATTAACGAACTCTATCCTTTAAAGTATTATGGTAAAGATCGAAAAGAAAGGATCGAATTAGTCAAAGAGTTCGTTCATAAAGAACCTTCCCTAACATTTTAATTAACCTTAGAAATTATAAATATCTCTTAACTTTTCGAGCTTTTTTTGGCATGTTCCACACAAACCTGCGTACTTATGATCAATTTCTTCGACTGTTTGACAGAATTTCATGACGCATAAGCTATTTTCGCAGTGATCAAGTCCCAAGACGAGATGACCTATTTCGTGTAAGACTTCCTTTTGGATTCTCAAATTATATAAGGATCGATTTCTTTTTCTCTTGTAAAATTGTTCTTTCAAGGTTAAAGAAGATACAACACATGTTTTGTGATCCAGATTGGCTTCACCAAACAAGAAGATAACATCTTTCGAACTACTTGAATAAATGGGAAGATTTGTTAAAGCAATGATCATGTCAAGGTTATTTTCAATTCTCATATCGATTAAAATTTGATAAAACTTGTTCGTTGGGTGAAGATGTACCTTTTCTGGAATTTGGATGGCGGTTCCCTCGTATTTTTCTTTCTTGATTCCTTTTGATAACATCTTTTTTGAAAAACGATACCTTCCAAGATCGATGATATTAAAAAAAAACGATTCGAATACGATTTCTATCCTTTCAACAATTTTACTAAAAAATTTTCTCAAGAACGCCCCACAAAATAAAATACCTAGATTACAAGGAAAAACAACTTCACTCATTTTAGGATCTTCTAATTGAAATTGAAAAGGCGTGAGAATGCCCCAACGTTGGACTATTTTTATTATTTTTTCTTTAGATCGTGTAATTTTTCGCTCGAACCGTTTAATTCTAGAACTCATGTGATACCCTCTTGTCTTTAATAGATAAAACCTCTAAAACTTTAAAATATATGTGTTTTATTACGAGCTCGTTTGATTTAATATTTATATATTATGTAATGATTATGATTTATGAATTCAAAAGGTTATAAATCATCCATCACAATCTATAGTAAATTAGACTAAATTTTTCTTTATAAGTTAGATGTCAAACGATCACGAGAATTCAAAAGACCCAGTAGAACCCTCCCTTGAGAAGGAAGCTATTGAACAGGCTGAAGCCAAAGTTGAAAAAATCGAAAAAGGCACTATTCCAAATTTCTTTCCTACCTATAGGATTACTAGGAAATATTATGCACTACCGATAATACTCGTTGTTCTATTTGCAGGCATATTATCTTATTTAACTTACATCGAGGCAGGGATTCAAATAGACCAAGGATACATTCCTGGTGGTGGCTCCGATCCTTTTATTGGACTATTAAATGGCCTTATATTCATCGGAACCGCCATAATTTCGGCTTTTATTATGATATACTTTGCTAAGAAAAAGGGTATCGGTGTTTTAAAATATGTATTTGCTTTCAGTTTTTGCTTGTTGGGATTTACCTTAACATATTTTTTTGGGTCAGTAATTGCTTTTCTAATCATACAAGAATTTCCCCAACTATTCAAGATATATTCTGTAATTGATATTGAATTACTCATTCTTTCAGCTATCTTTGCCATATATATGGTATATCAATATCTCGCTTCAGAATCGGTGTATACAAAAAATTTCGTTGTTCTTTACATAGGATTATTGACGGGGGCAATATTGGCTGTAATAATGCCCTTGTGGACGAATCTCGCCATATTAATTGGAATTTCACTTTGGGATATTTTTGCCGTTCTTTATAAAAAGGGCCCTATCAAAGAAATGATGGATCTTGTATCCAATAGAGAGGATATCGAAGAAGATGATTTGGACGAACGTGAAAAAATAAAATCTGGAAAAGCTGAATATGCCGCAGAAAAGTTGGAAATTGGAATAGGCGATCTAGCCTTTTATAGCATGCTTACTTCAAGCGCTTTCTTGTTTACAGGCGAACTCATTGTCATGATATTGACAGCAATTGCCGTGATGATTGGTACCGGCATTACTATTTCAGGATTAAAAAGAAATAGAATCCTTCCTGGGCTTCCAATATCAATCTTTTTAGGGATCGCCACAATGTTAATATCTTGGGGCGTTCTAATTATAACATAAATGATAATGAATATTTTTATAATTCTAAATAGGATTTATTTTAATTTACTTAAAAAAATTTTTAAAATATGCAAGGTAAAACCTATTTATGGCTAACATTGATAATCTAAAAACAATTACGGTGCTTGGATCGGGCGTAATGGGTCGAGAAATCGCTCAGGTCGCGCTCATGGGTGGTTTTGAAAATGTGTTCCTTTATAGCAGGTCTGAAGAAACGATTAATAAAGCTCGAAAATACATTGAGAGTGGTCTGGAAAAACTTCATTCGAAAAATAAATTAAAAGAAGGATTCACACCAGACTTGCTGATGAAAAGACTTCACACCGTTAGAGATGTGGGCGAAGCCGTAAAAACTACCGATTTCGTCATAGAATCCGTACCCGAAATAATGTCCTTAAAGCAGGATATTTTCAAGCAACTCGGAGAATTAAGTCCCAAACACGCGATATTATCAACGAACACTTCCACGATGAGCATCACGCAAATTGCGGAGCATTCGGGAAGACCCGATAAAGTCATTGGCATGCATTTTTTTACACCTATTCCTTTATTAAGATTGATTGAAATAATAAAAGGACAAGAAACTTCAGAAGAAACCGTAGAAATAACACTGGAAGTTGGAAAAAGACTTCCTGCTATGAAAGGAAAACGATTTCTTCCCGTGATACATAAAGATCGACCAGGATTCATTGTTAATCGACTCACGATCGCAACTAACTTGTATTTAAGCTGGTTATTGGACTACGCAATGGATAACAACATACCGATAGAGCAAGTCGATGCTGATCTTGGAGAAGTCACCTACTTAGGACCTTACGCAAAATGGGATTACTTTGGAATAGATACTGTCTCTAATGTCATGAAATATTTTTCAGAAACTCTTTCTCCCGAATTTGCTCCAGGCAAGACAATAACCAAACTACTGAAAGAAGGAAATCTAGGCAAAAAGACTGGAAAAGGGCTTTTTGAATGGGTGGACGGTAAGTTAGAACTGGATAAATCGAAAAAAGCAGGTCTTTTTAATTACGAACTTTATATGGCATTACAACTCAACGAAGGATGCCGTTTATTAGAAGAAGGCGTGGTTAAAAACTATTCTGACATAGATGAGACAATGGTTGCCGGAATGGACATGCCTGGCCCTTTTGAATTAGGTAAGGATAAATATAAAGAATGGATAAAACTCTTGGAAGACTTCGTGGAACGATCAGGAAAACAATATGCAAAACCGTGTGAAACCTTGAAATCTGGGAAATTTCTCGAAATGGAAAAATAAATTTACCTCACTTCTTCATTTTTTATTTTTTAAAAAAATTATAAATATATGCTGTAAGATTATAATTTAAAATATTTTTATTTAAACTCTATACGATGAAAAATGAGTAAAATTGCAGATTTAATAAAAAAACACTTGGCTTTCATAATTGTACTGTATATTATAGTTGTTATAGACACATTAATTGCCATTGCTTATCTCACAGATCCAGGATTTTATTTACCAGGAATATCAGAATTAAATCCAGATATGAGTTCCATCAATTTCGCAGTTTTTGGACTTTCTACTCAAACTATCGTATTTCTGTATGTTATTGGTAGTTATTTATTGGGAAGGTGGCTAAAAACAGGAAGGAAGAACACATCGACATTATTATGGTCCTTGGCGTTCCTCTTGTATGGAATTGTTTTTATCGGGATTCTATTGAGTAGTTTTGGCATTGAGTGGGCAAATATGAGAGATCCTCAGATCTTTTTTATCTGGAGAAATTTCCAAATTTTATGGGTTGCATTGATGTATGTTGGTATCGCTAAAATCCTCACGGAGTCTAAAGTATTACAATATCTTCCGGCCATTATCTTCCTCATTTTAGGGTATTTAATTTTCTCTATAGGTTTATTGATTATCGGTGAAATCAATCAAACTTTTGCGTTGTTTCTTTATACTTTCTGGTGTCCATTGTGTTCTACTATCGCATATAGTTTCTTCCTATATGGAAGACAAATGAAAATTACGAGCGCAAAAATAATATCGTTGGGATTTACCTTATTGGGAATTACTTATATGGCGTGGGCCCCTTGGTATAAACCTGAAGTGATAGAACTATATTTCTTTTGGTTCTTTCTATTTAATATATCTTTGTCGTTTATTCTTCTTGGATATGTAGTCATGCCTTACGAAATAAAAGCCAAAAGTCCATAAAATCGTTAGGATGTGAAAATCTTGATAAACGCCGTCTTCATCATTAAAAAAGGAACATGTATTTTTTCCAGACAATACGGTGAAAAAAACATTGAAAGCGACCGATTTTCAGCTCTCATTGAAGGCCTCAACAGTTTTGCTGAAAATATATCCGGAGGTGTCCTTCAACAAGTAATTCTGGGTAAGGACACCTATTATCTTTCTGTCATAAATGAAATTTTATTCGTCTATCAACACGACGAATTGAAAAGCTCGAAATTGGAAAAGATATCAAAGACATTTAGTGATAAGTTTTTTGAACTTTTTCAAATGGACTTGATTAAAACAGAAAACAATCCTGCCATTTATGTAAAATTTGAATCTGAAGCCGATAATATCTTGTCAATGAAGGGAAAATCCATTCATAAAAAAATGCACGATTTCGCTTCAAAGTTTTAAATTTACTTTATTTACAATTTATATCAATGTTCTTTTCCTAAACTTATATATTTGTTTTAAGAAATTAATGATTGATGTATATATTTATATAATTTCATGACAAACTATAAAATCATACTCTTAATTATTTATATTGTTCACCATGATTAATCAGAAATTCCACGTGCTTCTAACGGCTCTTACGGATTGTTTAAAAAAACTCTTGAGCAACAATGCGGACCTTATTGGTGCCGCAATTGTCTCGCTTGAGGGGATGCCAATTGCTTCTACTTTTTCTAAGGATATTGACGACGCTTTATTAGGGGCAATGATGGCTGCTGTGCAATCTTTTGCAGAACGTTCGGTCCGACAACTATCGCGTGGCGCACTCAAGAGCGTGCTCATTGAAGCAAACGAGGGAAACATCTTGATATCGAGAGCGGAAAACGACACAATACTTTGCGTGCTTACAAAGCCCGAACCGAGCCTTGGAATGATATTGTTAAATGTGCAATCTACATGCAACGAAGTATCGAAAATGTACTCTAGAGAGCTGACCACGGAAGAGATTGATCGTGCTTACAGAAAGATCTTGATAATCATGAAAGAAAACAATACTTCTCGCTTGTCTATTGAAAGAAATCGCCTTCCTGAATTTTTCGAATCAAACCTACTAACGAATAGTCAGGATGGACTACCTTCCTTCAAGCTTGAAGTTGATTTATACTTGAAAGAAAATAATGTAGATGTGTTCTACGACGAGCAAAAAGTTACAATTCAAAAACTCGAGAATTAATTATAGATTTTTTTGAATATCGGCTCAATTATTTTCAAAAGAAGTGATGAAGACGAACGATATTAAACACGAAGATAACGCCCCTAAGACGGGCATTGAGAAGATACTTGACTTCTTGAACTCCTTGGATACGAATAAACCCGTTGCCATAGCAGAAGTCGTGGAAAAAACGGCTTTATCTTGGACATTCGTGCGAAGGACTCTTGAACAGCTTAAAGATGAATATATTGGGTTGAACTTCGAAAAATCGGGAAACACATGGATTGCGTGGAAGGATAGGGACAAGATTGCCAAAAAAATGGATGATACTTGTGGACACCTTTTAAAATAGGAAAGATCTGAAAATAATAATGAAGGATAGAATTTTTTAACTTTAATTTTCTTTAAATGCTCTTGTTTCATATTGAGTTCGAAATATATTTAAGAAACTAAAGTTGAAAATATTAATATACACCAAACTTAAGAGAGTTAGTACGAAAATGACATGTAGAGAAGAAGATATATTACAAAAAGCGTTTGATCTTGGACAAGAATACGAAAGAAAAAATACTGGCTGTGCGCAGAGCGTTATAGCGGCAATATTTGATACTTTAGAGATCTGGAACGAAGATGTATTTAAATCAGCTAGTGGTTTGGCAGATGGGCTTGGTCTAACGGGAGATGGATCCTGTGGAGCTCTCGTAGGAGCTTCTATGGTAATCGGATTCCTGTTTGGACGAGAAAGAAAAGATTTTAAAGATATTCAAAAGCCTATAAAATCCTATATGCTCGTTAAGCAATTACACGACCAATATTGTCAAGAATATGATTCCTGTCGTTGCCATGATGTCCAGATTTCGCTAACCGGGAAAACCTGGAATATGTGGGATCCAGATGAATTGAAAAACGCAATGGCGCCTGGGGGGCTTTTGGAACATTGTCCGAAACTCGTGGGAAATGTAGCGCGGATGGCTTGTAAGATATTATTAGACAATGGATTTAATTTCCCTTAAAATCATTTTCTCTCAAGGAACCTTCTATTTATTTTTCTAAACCTTTAATTGTTTCGTAAACATCGTTCCAATCATAAACGCGCACGACATTTTCTTTGCAAGTGCTTTTTTGGTTCCAAGGTTGATCGAATAATAATAACGATTTTCCGCTCATCTTTTTAATGGGTTCGACAAGGTTGGGATTATCGTCCACATAAATATCAAAGTCGTAAGAAAGTTTTAGATCCCAGGGTCTTTCTGGGACGATGATAAGGTCTTTAAATTGAACACCTTCTGAAATTTCGTGATGCTTTAATTTTTCAAGTAATTTGGTTCGAAAACGAGGGTCTCCCGCAGAAAGAATTGAAACTTCGTTATTTTTATATAACTTTTTCAGATAATCAGGCGCTTTTTTATCAATAAACGGAATTTCCATCATTTTTTCGTATGTCGTATAAAACAAGTCAAAAAACTCGCTTTCGGAAAGATCCCAATCAAAATAAAAATCCCATCGGGTTATATCGCTTTTTTTTCTGTTAGCATGATAAGTTTCGTTGAACTCGTCAATAAACTTTGCTATCGCATCAAGTAAAACGCCTACAATATCAACAGCTATCGTTTTTTTTTCCATATAGATCTTTTATTAGGAGTTTTGTATTGTTTTTCCTTCTTATATAATTAAGAACATATCAATTGCTTTTAAATCATGAACAATTGTGAGTATATGAATATATTTTTTTTACGGTTAAGATAGAAAAGCTCGTTAATGAAATTGTTACACATTTAATAATAAATTGATATAAGATCATAAAGATTTTTAACTAGAATGTCTGGTTGGGAAGACCATTTATTTAAACTCTTATAATAGGAAAATTTTTTTCTTTTAACGAGGCAAGCTGCTATTTTTGCTTTTTTAGCAGCAATAACATCAATTATTGAATCTCCAATCAATATCGCTTTCGAGTTCTGTTGTTTATAACCCATTTTATATAAAATCATATTTATTCCATCAGGAGAAGGTTTTGCACTATTTTGATTCGTACTATAATCAACTCCAACAGTTTCTTCGAAAAATAAATCTAAACAAAATCTTTTCGTAAAATAATCTACAATATATTGGGGTGAGTTAGAAACAATTGCAAGTTTTTTATTCGCCTGTATTAATGATTTTAATACTGGTTTTACATCTTGAAATACGAAAATCTTTCCAGAATCCGTAAGATCTTTTCTATACTGAAATCCAATGCGTTCATAATTCATCCAAAAGAATTTTTGTTCTAAAATGCCCCAATTTCGTAACTTTTCGTTAATATCAATACCAGGTTTCAATAAAATTTTCCTTTCATGTCTTTTAGGAATGTCTTTAAGATATTTCTTAAGCGTTTTTTTTAATACTTCATCAATAAATCTTCTTCGATTGGGATATCCAATCAAACAATTGTCCAAGTCAAATATATAATAATCATACGGCATTAATTACATCATGTTGTCCATTTTATGATATTTAAAAACCAGTATTTTTCATTCTCAGTTTTCTTTGTTTCTACGACTTCTATTTTTTTTTTAAACATCGGACAATTTAATACTACGGTATGAAATTCTCCTTTTTCACCACAGGGATCAATATCACTTTTGCTTTCGATATAAGTTAAAAAATCTGAATCAAAAGGACGACCAAGCCATTCCTCTCCAATTAAACTTTTCTTTATACTTACGATTATCATTTCAAAACCCGCCTCAAGCATTTTTAAAGGCAATTCCTTGGAGGATACACCCCATAAAGGCTCGATAGCAACAAGTCCTGCTGATGCACAT